>CALCSP010000599.1 GCA_937893785.1 uncultured Verrucomicrobiales bacterium | reverse complement strand
GGAATTGCCTTTGCGGATAATTCCAAAGCTTACGTTGCTCTCTCATCTACAAACCGGGTTGCTGTAATTGATGTTAAAAGCAGGAGGGTGACTGGCCATCTCAAGATCACATCTCAGGAACCACGGGCACTTGAGGTAAGCCGGGGAAAGCTGTATGTCCTGCCGTTCGAGTCTAATAATCAAACCCAGCTTTCAGGGGGAGAAAAGGAAGATTTGGACGGAGAACTTTTTACTTTTGTTGCCCGTGAATTAGCCGGAGCCTTTGATTCCGCGGGTTTCACTGTGGACGTGGTTAAGCACAAAGGCATCCCCGACCGAGACCTTTACGTCTTCGACGTGAGAACAAACAAGCTGGTGAAAACAGTCCGCTCTTTGGGGACTCTGCTGTTTGGCTTGGACGTTGATTCGGCGGGTAACGTGTTCGTTGCCCACACCGATGCCCGTAATCACACAAATGGCCGGGCGGGGACTCAGGGACACGGATTGAAGGAACTTCACAACCGCCCCTATCTTAACCGCATAGCCAAGGTCTCGCCTCAAGGTAAAGTAGATTTCATTCACCTCAATCCTCTTCCACCCGAGCAACCCAAGCGATCAGAAGGCCTGGCCACTCCCTTTGCGGTTGAGGTTGCCAAAGACTTGGTCTGTTTGACCTTGGCAGGATCCGATCGGTTGGTTACCTTGGACCCTAACTCGGGTAAGATTTTGGGCCGGGTCAAGGTGGGGGGCGTTCCCCGGGGAATCAAGTTGGAGCTGGACTCGGCAGGCGAGCCCAAGTCAGCCTGGGTCTTCAATGCAGTTGAGAATTCACTTTCCAAAGTCGATCTTCGGACACCCTCCAATCTTACGTTAGTCGCTGAGATTCCATTGCATGATCCGACTCCTTCCATTTACAAAAAAGGCCGGTTGGCCTTCAATACCGCCCGTGCGTCCTCTTTCAATACGATCTCTTGCGCAAGTTGTCATCCTGATGGTCATACGGATCATCAGCTTTGGGTACTTGATACGCCGCACCTGGCAGGAGCTGCACAAATTGAACCGAGGCTTTCACAGACTCTTCGTGGATTGCGTGGAACCGCCCCTTATCACTGGGATGGGGTACCCGGCGATCCTTACGGTGGGCTCAATGCATCCACAAAAGAATACTTGGAGCCTAATAGTGATCCTGACAAACCGGAGAGCGCGGTCAGACACGTGATCGACTCAAGTATGTCGAGTACCATGATTGTTCATGACAGTGAAAGGTATAACGACGAAGGCAAGAAAGGATACCTCGATGGAGCCGAACGCGATGCAATGGCTACTTTCTTGCTTAATCTCTCCCATATGCCTACAAGGGGGCGTTCCATTGACGATGATCTTTCGAAAGAGGCAAGACAAGGCTTCGAGCTGTTTCACGTTACGGGA
This sequence comes from uncultured Verrucomicrobiales bacterium, assembly GCA_937893785.1. Taxonomy (GTDB): domain Bacteria; phylum Verrucomicrobiota; class Verrucomicrobiia; order Verrucomicrobiales; family DEV007; genus CACIUL01. The sequence continues at coordinate 1,735 of CALCSP010000599.1, read as the reverse complement.
GCCCGGGATCATAAAAACCTGAACAACACCGTTTGCGGTAGTTGTCATACTTTTCCCTACCTTGCGACTGACAGCAACGAGTACAGTGTGCCAAGCTTTCGCGGCGCGCTTGATCGTTTCGTAACCCAGGCTCAGGGAAGAAACAACGTGATCAGTCTAGATGGAATCAAGGAAATTGCCGAGAAGGGATATCCCGAGGAAGAGGTTTGGAAAAGGATGCTCGGTATGGGGGAGCACGGTCGGCTTTGGCCGGTTATTGATATGTTCAAGGAGCAATCGAGCGGTTACTCGGGTGCATTCGGTAAACAAGTTACCCTAAACAGGGAAAATGCCGACGGTGCAGTAGCTACAAAAATAGTGGAATACCTGGAATGGGCTGCAGTCGAGGGAACGGTCGTTTTGCAGGCAAGCGGAGTTTTACTTTCAGAAGATGGTAAAAACAAAGATCTTCATTTAACTTATGATGGGGTTTCCCAAAAATATCGATCAGCTTTGGATTCCCAGTTGATATATTCAACAGAGGAAATCCTCGAATTATCAAAACAAGGGAAACTTACCGTAACCTTTACCGGGCGGCATGGGGAAGATGTCGTATCGGTGCCACCTGCCATCTGGACAAAAGGCTTATTGCACAAGCAGAGGGGAGTTCAGCTTTTCCCAAGGGTCAATCACAGTCGTAAGATCATGAACATAAGCGGTCGACATATATTACCGGGTGCCACGCTTTTTGTTAATGGGCGTAGGGTAGAGGGGCAAATCCGGGACTTGGGTAAGGAATTAGTCGAAGTTTCACTTGAAAAGATTCCCCCTCAGGGGATGAATATGCTCCAAGTTCACAATCCCAAAAGCTACCTAAGCAACGAGCTGATTTTTTACTCCGAGACTCGCGAGGAGGCAATCCGACGCTATCGTAAGGAGCCAGCCGTGTTGCTTACCACAATTCTTAATTCTGCGATTGTTAACCACAATCCGGAGGAAGCACGAATTCTTCTGGAGGCTGGGCCGGATATTAATATGCCTCACACACAGGGATCATTGACACGTCCCCCAATCATTATTGCATCTCAGTACGGACAAGGATGGATAATCGATGAGTTGCTGAATCTCGGTGCCGATGTAAATATTCAGGATATGTATGGCAATACCGCTTTGCACGAGGCCGCAAGGATGGGACATCTGGAAGTTTGCCGGAAATTAATCGATGCAGGTGCCAAAACCAATGTGATCAATAACCAAAAAAGACGCCCTGTTGATCAGACGAGCCATTTCATGTCCCTGAATAACTTCGAACGGTATCAAATTAATCATGCCAATCTTGAACTTGATCATAAACGCTACTTGCAGGATCGAGTTAAGGTTCTTGCTCTATTAAAGTCACAAAAAAATGTTTATTAAATTACAAATCTTTATAAGAGGTGCCGGCATCGAATGATCCACCTGTGCACCTACAAAAATAATCCAAAAAAATAGAAGGAAACAAAAAAATGAATATGAAGATAATTGGAAAGGTACTATTGGCTGTAGCATTCCTGTATTTTGTTGCTGGTGTCTGGGGTTGGTACAACGAACATGGAGTCCCAGGCACTATGGTTGGTATTTGTATATTAGCCTTGTTCGTTGGCGGTGTGTGGTGCCTGACTGCGATGGGACGAACTGGACTTGGGTTAAGGTTGATGATTATTCCTCTCCTAGCGAATATCGCCGGGATCCCGGGCGGTTATTATTCCAGCATCGT
>CALCSP010000598.1 GCA_937893785.1 uncultured Verrucomicrobiales bacterium | reverse complement strand
TCCGCTGTTACACAGTGCGTTAATACAGCCACCTTTACTTTCTCCGGGTCTCTTCCATGATCTGCCACATTTTGCTTGAAAGCCGCATATTCCTTACGACCTGTTTCTAAGTTTGGATAAGCGACAAAGACTAACTCAGCCCAGCGAGCAGCAAACCGCTGGCCTCGTCCGCTTTGACCGGCTTGAATTAATACTGGGTGCCCCTGCTCTGAACGCGGGACGGTAAATGGCCCCCTTGAGTTGAAAAATTTCCCCTCAAAATCCAATCGATGAATTTTCTTAGGGTCGGCAAAGCGATTATTAATCTTATCATTCAGTATTGCGCCATCTTCCCAGGAGTTCCAATGTCCTAAGACAACCTCCATAAATTCATCTGCGCGGTCATACCGTTTATCGTGATCTACAACTTCATTTGTTCCCATGTTCATAGCTTCGCCGTCATTCAGTGAAGTTACAATATTCCATGCTGCACGACCTTTACTCATTAGATCCAAAGTTGCGAATACTCTAGCTACATGAAATGGTTCATAATACGTCGTTGAGTATGTAGATCCCAATCCCATTCGTTCCGTTGCCATTCCCATAGTCATCAAAACTGTTACCGGATCCATTTTTACGCAACGAATACCTCCCTCAACTGTATGTTCATGGTTTCCACCAAGCATGTCAGGCATTGCCAACCTATCGTCAAAAAAACCAAGATGGAACTTTCCTTCTTCGAGCACTTTACCGATATGCCTATAGAAATCTGGTGAAGTATAGTCGACGCGTGAGTCCGGATGCCGCCACGAGGCAGCAAAATTAGTGCAGTTTTGAGCTTGCAAAAAACCAATGAGTGTCATCTGGCGCATAAGTGTATCTATCCAATTTTTTTATAACGCAATTGATCTTAAAGTTAATCGACCTTTATAGCGTTGTCGACCAAGGTTAAAGACATCATACCGATAATTATTAATTGTCTTTTAGTTTAAGGAGATGTGCCCGGGGCAACCAATAAAATTTTTTGGAGAATGTATCAAACAAGAAAGCCCCAGTGGCTCAGCCACTGGGGCATCACTGAAAAAATTTTAAAGAAGTTATTTCGGCAAAGAGCCTTGAACCCCTTCTACATAAAAGTTCATTCCTAGAAGCATGCCTGCGTCAGCAATCTTGCCTGCTTCAACAACAAGCTTTCCAGACTGGTCTTTAATTGGACCCGTAAACGGGTGC
>CALCSP010000597.1 GCA_937893785.1 uncultured Verrucomicrobiales bacterium | reverse complement strand
GCGTGCTGTGGGCCACCACAAAAGCGGTGTTCCAGCCATGGAAAGGCTCAGGCCCGACATCCATCCAGCGTAACCTGCGCTCCCCGTCAATGAGGAACGTGCCGTGCAGCGGCAGGTCTTCAAAGTCATCATAGCTACGGTATGCCTTGAAGGCATTGGTAGAAAGATCCGAATAAAGCGGAAAGGGAAAACGCTTCTCATCACCGGCGCAGAGCTCATGCGCCTTGGCAAGCTCCACGAGTGGCTCGGGTCCGATCGCCGCCAGACTGATGCCTGCCGCTTCGAAATCACTGGCCATCGGGGCAAAGGCATTGAGCTGTTCAACACAATGCTCACAATTGTGACCAAGGTAGAAAACCAGAATAACCGGCTTGCCGGAAAAGGAGGACAGGGAAACATTCTTTCCATCCTCGGCAATGAGGGCAAAATCAGGAGCCGTCGGCGACTCATAGGCAAGCGGCCCCAGGTGTGTTAGATCCTCCGGCTTGTCCTTGCCGAAATCATCCCCACGCCAACTCTTTTCCGTGCGCCAGTCCTTCGGCTTGCCAAGCCTTTTGGCCACTGGAGAAATTCGGCTGAAAGGAGCAGCATCAAGCTGGATGTGAGTTGAAATCTCATGCAGTTTGGCAAAAGCACCTGCCGCCTCGTCCTTCTTCCCGGACTGCTCCAGCACATGTACCTGAACGGCCAGTGGAACGGTGCGCTTCTCGCTTTCCTTCACGGCCTCCGCGGCAAGTTCCCCGGCCTTGCCCGCCTCACCGTATTCGAGGTGAATAAGCGCAAGGGCACTCTTGGAGCGCTTGATTTTCTTGGCCTTGTCATCATCCAGCTTCGCGCCATCGAGTAATTCCAGATAAACGGTGATCTCCTCCTTCAAGGGACGAAGTTGTTTTAAGTCACCATCCACACCTTTGGTGGCATCCTTGACCATTTTATCGGTGTCCTTCTTGTTTTTCTTTTCCTTCTTTGCCTTTTCCTTGGCCTGATCAGATTGCTTTTTCTTCTTTTCCTCCGCCTCGGCAACCCGTGGAGCTATCTCATCACGCAGGGCGATCAGGCCGTCCTTTTGCTTGAGGCCGAAGTGCGCACGAGCCAAGGCCTTGTTGCGCGCGACTTGCTGTGCAAGTTGATCAGTTGGTTCAAGGTAATGAGTGTCTGCAAGTTCGATAATCTCCTGCCAAAACTCGAAGCGCTCGAGCGTTTCAAGTAGCCGTCTCCGGCCATATGCAGCCGAGGAATTGCCCTTCTTGTAATGATTGAGCTTTGGGTGCTGAGGATTGTTGATCATCCCCTTGGCCATCGCCACCGCGTCATCAGCCCGACCGATATGGTTCCAATTTCGCACCAACCACTCGTTGTTGTGCGCATAGTTATGGATGGTATCAGGCAGAACCCGGTATTCGGCCTGCCGCTTGTGGTCAACCCGTGCGGATGCCTCTTGATGATAGGAAGACTCGGGGTAACGCTTCAACTTGTCATAAATGTGACCAGACATGTGCCACATGTGAGCAATCGCGGGTGCTGTGGCATGAAGGACACCGGCTGAACCCAGAGCCCGCCTTGGCTTCTTGCCGTCCCAGAGATGAATCCGGTAATGGTGCGCAGGGTGCTTTGGATTCACGGCAAAAACCTGGTCAAGCAGAGCATCCACCGACTGACGACTACCGATCGGGATTCCCTGGCGGCTAAATTCCCACAAGCGAACCACAAGGAAAGCCTTGGCCTCAATATCATCAGGATGCTCGTGGATAATGTTTTCCAGAGCCTCAATAAACTTCTGTTTGCGCGCCTTCGCATCCTTTGGCTCCTCACCCAGAAAAGCGGACTGGGCCTCAATGTAGAGTCGCTCCCGCGGGGTTACCTTGTCCTTAAGTTCCATCGCCTTCTTGATAAACCCCTTGGCACGTCGGGCATTGCCGTTATTGGCCATCGCCATTCCCCAGTAAGCCATCGCACAATTGGGATCCTGTGCGGCAATCTGTCGAAACGTGCGCTCAGCCTCATAGGACCAGAAGCCGTGCAACTGGCCAACCCCCTGGTTGAAAAACTGCTGGCCTTCGGACCACGCGACCGTGACCGGAAAATGCACGTTGCCGGTATCGGCAATTTTCACCGCACTCTGTCTTGGACCTTCATTGAACGCCTCCCCAGCATGAGAGTGGCCCGGCGCAGGGTCTTCCTCAGCTTTCTCTTCCGCTTCCGCCTCGACCTTCTTTTCCTCGACCTTCTTTTCCTCAGCTTTTGCTTCTTGCTTTTTATCAACCTTTTCCTCTGCCACAGCCAACCCGGCGGCACCAATCATTACAATCCAAAAAAGAAGACATTTCATAACCAAAAATAATTTACCCACAGTGTGTGAGCATACTGGACGCAAAGCAAGCCCCCTGTCATTCATATTGACTTTAAGATGCCGTATATCAACACGGCAAAAGCCACCAATACGCCTGCCTTGATGCCACACAGGGATGTCCGCCTCACCGAACAAACAAAAGCATGAGCGGAATCTGTCCGCCCCTTTCTAGATAATCATGCCGGCAGCAACCGTCTCATTGGTTTGCTCATCAATCAAAACGAAGCTGCCAGTGATTCGGTTGTCCTTATAGCTATCGTAATAAAGGGGAGCCGAGGTGCGAAGCTGCACACAACCGATCTCGTTCAGAGCAAATTCCTGATCGTCCTCAATCTTATGCAGAGTATTGATATTGATCTTGTAACTGAGTTCTCTGACGATCGCCTTTACTTCCTTGGTGGTGTGCCTGAGTACATATTTGCCTCCAACACGCATTTTCTGATCACCAAACCAGCAGACCATCGCCCCGATATCCTGCCCCTGCTCGGGCGGGTTATTGGGCTTAACGATCATGTCCCCCCTACTGATGTCGATTTCATCTTCCAACAGAATACTGCAGGATTGGGGCGCAAAGGCCTCGCTGAGCTCGCCATCAGCAGTATGAATGGACTTGATCCGTGAGGCAAAACCCGAAGGCTGTACCTGAACCTCGTCACCGGGCTTGAAAACCCCACCCGCCACGCGCCCCGCATAGCCGCGAAAATCATGATACTCATCTGAATGCGGACGAATCACCCACTGCACCGGAAAACGCGCCTGCACATGGTTATGATCCGCGCCGATATAAACACTCTCAAGATGATAGAGCAGGGTAGGTCCAGAATACCAGTCCATGTTCGCGGATTTCTCCACGACATTATCGCCATGCAGAGCACTGATCGGCAGGAAGGACACGTCTACAAGGTTATTTAGCCTTGAGGAGAATTCCTTGAATCTGGCAACGATGCCCTCGTATACCTCTTCACTGTAGTCGACAAGGTCCATCTTGTTGACGGCAACCACCACGTGCTGAATACGCAGCAGATCGGCGATAAAAGAGTGCCTGCAGGTCTGCTCAATGACACCCTTGCGTGCATCAACCAGAATGATCGCAAGGTTCGCGGTTGAAGCACCGGTGACCATGTTGCGGGTATATTGAATATGGCCTGGAGTATCAGCGATAATGAACTTGCGCTTTGGCGTGGCAAAGTATCGATAGGCTACATCAATGGTAATGCCTTGTTCCCGCTCTGCCTTCAGACCGTCGGTTAAGAGCGCCAGGTTGACATTTTCATCACCCCGGCTTCTTGAAGAGGTCTCTATCGCTTCAAGCTGATCCTCAAAAATATTCTTTGAGTCGTAAAGCAATCGACCGATCAGGGTAGATTTCCCGTCATCCACTGAGCCAGCGGTGGTAAAACGCAGGAGGTCGACCGCGGATAATTCCCCATCTTCCAATTGGTTACTAGGTTGGTTGTCAGACATGGATCAAAAGCTGTTTAAAAATAACCTTCCTTCTTACGGTCCTCCATGGCCGTCTCTGAACGCTTGTCATCTGCCCGTGTACCACGCTCGGTCTGCCTCGCGGCTGCCACCTCGGCAATAATGTGATCTAAGTCCGATGCCGCAGACTCCACTGCACCGGTACAGGTTGCATCGCCAATCGTACGAAAACGCACCTGCTTTTTCGCGACCTTCTCGTTATCCCGCACTGAAATAAACTCCGTCAAGGCAAGCAGTGATCCTGCGCGCTCAACAACCTCGCGCTCGTGAGCAAAATACAACCCGGGCAGTTCAATGCCCTCATGCCTGATGTATTCCCAAACATCCATTTCCGTCCAGTTTGATAGCGGAAAAACCCGGAAGTGCTCACCATGCTGCTTCCGGCCGTTAAAGATATTCCAGAGTTCGGGTCGCTGGTTTTTCGGATTCCACTGCCCGAATGCATCCCGGTGACTGAAAAAACGTTCCTTTGCTCTCGCCTTCTCTTCATCCCTCCTACCACCGCCTAATGCCGCATCATACCCACCAGCCTCGAGAGCATCAAGTAGAGTCACTGTCTGCAGAGCATTGCGACTGGCATCCGCCCCCTTTTCCTCGGTGACACGCCCGGCATCAATCGAGTCCTGAACCAATGCTACCTCCAACCGAGCTCCAATTTGCTCCACAAAGTTATCCCGATATTCAATGGTTTCCGGAAAATTGTGCCCGGTATCAACGTGGAGCAAAGGAAAAGGCAAACGCGAGGGATGAAATGCCTTATAGGCCAGATGCGCCATGACAATGGAATCTTTTCCGCCAGAAAACAATAAGACGGGTTTTTCAAACTGGGCAGCCGTTTCCCGCAAGACAAAGATCGCCTCACTTTCAAGCTGTTGAATATGACTAAGCCGATAAGAATGCATCGTTTCTGGGTCCTCTGAGCTAAATTGTGATCCGGGAACAATCCCGATAAGATGACTGGAATAAAAGTTCGTTAAAATATTCTAGATGCCCTGACCGAGAAAAGTATGAATACCGCATTCGGTTTTCTCGAAGCCTTCCCAGCGCCCGGCACGTTCATCCTGTCCTTCATTCACCGGTCTTGTGCAAGGCCAACAACCTATCGACCGATAACCACGGTCATGAAGCTCATTATAGGGAATACTCTCCGCCTCGAGGTATTGCCAGACCTTTTCACGGGACCAGTTCACCATCGGATTAAGCTTCAAGAGATAATGACTGCGCAGCTTGTCAAACTCGTAGAGTTCAAGGATACCAGTTTTTTTCCGATGCTCGGACTGACCTCGCCGCACGCCGGTAATCCAGACATCCAAGGTTGCCAGCTTGGACTGCAATGGTAAAACCTTTCTCATCTGGCAACATGTATCAGGACGGCTTTTCCACAGCTCACTGCCCATGGTTTCTGCCTGTTGCTCAACCGTCTGTTCAGGTGTAATCGACTCAATTTCCACATGCCACCAGTCTTCCAATCGTTGCTTAAGGGCATGTGTCTCAGGAAACAAAAGTCCGGTATCGATGGTGAAAATTGGAAAATCAAGTCCAGCCTTACGGGCATGATCCACAATAACCAAGCCAGATCCCTGAAAACTGGTTCCAATAGCTGCCCGATCCCCAAACATTTCCCAACACCACGCAAGAACCTCCTCAAGCGATTGATTCTCAAGGTTCATGGATAAGGCGGGAACATCAAGATCCGGCTTGCTATCGAGGGTAAAGGCCATTTCCAATGGTAAGGAAGAAGAATATAAACCCTATTCCCTATAGGTAAAGTATAGATTATGATTTGAGTTTAAAATCCACTGTGATGCAACCAATCCTCTTCTAGCAAAACTCGAAAATCGCCATGAAATATGCGATTTTCACTGTGTTTTCAGACCAATTCTTTCAAGTGTAGGGCACTTGAGTTCCGCAAGCACTTTACAATTACGATTCACGGACCTATACTCCGCGCCCCATGATTACATTTTTCATCGGATTTTTAACAGTATTGCTGGGTTTGGTCTGCATACTGATGGTTTTCATTGTCCTGATGCAGAAGCCAAAGCAGGAAGGCCTTGGTGCTGCTTTCGGTGGTGGCGTCACGGACTCAATGTGGGGTGCTGATGCTACAAATATTCTCCAGAAGATCACTGTTTGGCTTGCTGTGCTGTTTTTTGCGCTCACCATGCTGCTTGCCGTTCTGGTGGGCGTGAAACAAAAAGCTAAGATCAGTAAAGAACAACTGACCACCATCCCGGAAAAGCCCACCACTCAGGGCGCTGCCACCAACGCTGGGCAGCCAGCGACGTCCACTACCCCACCGCCCACCACCATCACCACAGATCCTATCGAGGTTCCACCGGTCATTGATCCCGCTGCCGAAACCCCTGAGGCCACGGAGCCCGCTGCTGATACCCCTGAGGCCACGGAGCCCGCTGCTGATACCCCTGAGGCCACG
>CALCSP010000596.1 GCA_937893785.1 uncultured Verrucomicrobiales bacterium | reverse complement strand
TTGATATGAAGATTAGTAAGTAAAAAGCTATTTCTTTATATATGTACCGGGATGAAGGGCTTTTTCTTAAGTAAGTGCATCCTAGGGGTTTTTGTGGTTTTTCTGGGCAACTATTTATTATGAAATCACTGTGACCTTGCCCTAGCCGTGCAGGAGGTTGAAAGTTAAGTTAAGGGAGTTACGCCTTTTTTGAGGATAATGTTGGCATATTTGGCAGTGTCTCCCGTTGCCACGACGGCAAACGCCGCAGATGCCCGCTTATAGAAACCAAAGCGTTCGATTTTTTCGAATTGAGGGGTTTCAGGCCAGTGCCGACTGATCGTTTGCTGATAACTTTTCTCGATGTTGTGATCTGCAGTGTCGCCCGGTACGACTTCCATCATTGTAACAGGAGAGGGGACGAAAGTATCCAGTGCAAATAGTGGCAGTATGGCTTCCAGAAGAGGCTGAATAAGGAGTCCGTCAGCGCGGATACAACGTGGGCCAATGCTTTCTGCAGGAAAATGTGCATCAGCAAAGACCACCTCATCTCCATGCCCCATCCGATGGAGAGTTTCTAGCAGGGATGGACTAATGAGTGGCGATATTCCAATTAGCATGACTACTTTGCTTCTGAGATTTTCCACAGGTGCTTGTCGCTGCGGACGTATAGTGCATCTGATGAAAGCGCTGGAGTTCCCAAGATGGTTTCACCGAGTTCAATGGTGCCGGTGACTTTGCCTTCCTCGCCACTTAGGTCAACGCACTGTAGTAGCCCTTTTCTTTCCGATGCGATATAGAGAAAATGTTCGGAGGTAACCGGAGAGGAGCTGAAGGGACCCTCAAGCCTGATGCGCCATAGTCTCTCACCGGTTTCTTTGTTGGCAGCATTTAAAACTCCGGCACGATTGATGACAAAAAGTTTGTCTGCGTGAACGATTGGACTTGCTGTTCCGGGGCGTAGCTGTGCCTGGTTCCACAGTATATCGGGAGTATTATTGTCAGTTCTTGGCTTGATAACGGTGATGCCATTAGAGGGAACGTATAATCTTGAACCGTCTTTTGATGGAACGCTGGAGGGAATCGTTGATGCTCCGTCCCCAAAAGTCCACAACACTTTGCCGGTTGCGGCCTTGATTCCCGATATGCCTGCGCTTCCCTGGAGTGCAACCACGCCACCTGTGAGGATCACTGGTGAAGTCCAGTTAGCGCGTTTTGTGCGCGGAATTTTCCAGAGGTTCGTGCCGTTTTTTAAATCAATGCCCATGGCGAAGGAGTCGCTATCGTTTTCGATCTGCACCACCAGTGTTCCATCGGCAATGACGGGCGAGGATGCGAGGCCGAGGCTGTTGCTTGCATTAGGGTAGTCCTGCATGAGGCCACGAAACCACTTCAGGTTTCCCTCCAGGTCTAGGCATACTAGATCATTGCTTGAGAATAGCGCATAGATGTGTTTGCCGTCACTGGCCGGGGTGGGAGCTGCATTACACGTTTTGTCATGACAAATTGTCCGCCCTGTGGCCCAGAACTCACGTGACCATTGAACGGAACCGTTCCGGCCATCCAGGCAAATAATGTGGAGGCGGCTTTGGTCCGGTGTACTTGCAGCAGTAATAAATACGCGATTGCCAATGACCAGAGGACTGGAAAGTCCGCGCCCTGGCAGAGGCGATTGCCAGGCAATATGCTTATCCTTATCAAGGGAAGTGGGCAGTGTGCTGCTCGTTGAGGCTCCCGTATTGTCATTGCCGCGAAACTGCAACCAGTCTGCTGCTGGTATCAACAGCGATGAGGTTAAGTATATAAAAAATGTAAGAGTAGAAAATTTCATGATTTAATTCTTGGGTCTCCTTGGCCTGCGGGATTGCGAACCGGGTTGCGGGGTGGCTTGGCGGTTACTAGCAAGGATTGCAGAACCTGTTGCATCACAGATACGTAGCTGGAATTCCCATTGAACCGTCCATTCCTCTGTCTGTTCATTCTGGCATGCCTTTACCAGAATCGTATTCTTGCCGGCCTTAAGTTCGATGGGGAGCTTGTATTGATCGATTTTCTGACCGCGGTGATATTCGTCTCGGCCGAAGATCAATTTGCCATTCAACCAGATTTTCCAAGCGTTTTTGCATCCCAGTCTGATTTCGGCGGAGCGTGCCCGACTTGACTCGAATTCGGTATAGGCATAGCCGACGGTTTCCTTAAGCATCCCCAAGGGTTTGTTGAGGTCTACCTTGCCAAAGGGATCGCTGGTTTCCAAGGGTTCCCAGCGGGATTCTTTGCCCTTCCCGTCATAAACGGCTTCAAGGTTGATTTCATTTTCTGGCGGGTAGACTTTGTCAAATCCGGTGCGGCCTGTGTTGTCAAAGGGGCCGATCACATGCCAGCGCATTAGGAATCCGAAGTGACGAGGTAGGTCAATCTGAACCCCGAGCTCCTTGAGTGCATTAGCGATGGGCTTCACCTGTAAGGGTTCAACGGCTCCCCCAAGAGCTTGCCGGTAGAGAAGAATAGCGCCATTGCTATTTCCCTCCGTTGCGGCGCTGGATGCCTGATCAATTAGTTGTGCCACTGCTTCTCTTCTTAGTTCTGTGCTTGGATCGTGCAGCAGTCCTGGTACCATTGTCTTAGCTGTTGCAGGGTCCGCTTTGCGTATTAGTTCGAAGGCAAATCGGCGAGCCCTGGGGGCATGCCCTTGGTCGAGGAGGAAAGAGCCGAGTTCATTCAGGGAGAGCTTGTTGTCGGCTTCAAGATTAGCAGCGATAACCTCAGCTGCAGAGCGTAACCAGTTTGCGGCAACTGGTCCTGCATTATCCATGCCTGCAAGCAGCATCATGAGTGAATCGGGATCATCGGACTTGATAAGATCAGACCAGGCTTGCGCAGCCTGCTGATTTCCTTTGCCTTCAGGGCCAACGGCAAGAATTGTTTTAATGGCTTCCGGCGATCCATGCGTGGTTGCAGTAGTGGCTAGGATTGCGATTGAGGTGAAAATAACTTTCATCATTTCTACTTTAATCAGAGAGTTGCCGGTATTTCAAGGATATGGAGTGTTGAATTTATTGAGGATATACGGCAAAATGATTAACTATGTCTAAACCTGTTATTGCCACATCCACCCGCAGGCGCTTTATCGGTAGTGCCGCCTCGACGGTTTTCAGTGTTCCGTTTGTGACTTCGGGATTACGTGCTAACCCGCCCAGTGAAAGACTTAGGCACGCAAGTTTCGGTGCTAATGGAATGGCCGGAGCCGATATTGGATCCTTGTCACGGAGCAAGAATTTGGAGCTGGCGGCTGTTGCAGATGTTGATTTAAGGCGTGCTGAAGGTATTCGAAAGAGATTTCCAAAGGCGAAATTTTACAAGGATTGGAGGGAGCTTTTGGACAAAGAGGCAAAAAACATTGACTCGGTGAATGTTTCTACACCCGACCACATGCACGGGCCCATTGGCCTTGCTGCTATGGATCTTGGTCTTCATTGTTATGGTCAGAAGCCTCTTGCGCACAATTTGCAGGAATGCCGTGCGATGGCGGAGATGGCCAGGAAGCGCAAGGTGATGACCCAGATGGGTATACAGATTTCCTCTGCGTTTACAGAGCGGCTTGCGGTGCGAATTGTTCAGGATGGCGTGATCGGAAAAGTGAAAGCCGTCCATTCCTTTTCAAACAAGAAGTGGGGAGACCTTGGGCAGGTTCCCGAGAAATCCGATCCAATCCCCGATGGGTTTGACTGGAACCTTTGGCTGGGTGTTGCCAAGGATCGTCCTTATATCAGTGGGTATTACCATCCTGGGGCTTGGCGCAAGCGGCGGGACTTCGGCACCGGTACTTTTGGAGATATGGGATGCCATATTTTCAGCGGCTGGTATCGTGCGTTGGGATTGACCTCGCCGATCTCGGTTGTTTCGCATGGCCCGGCTTCGAATAAGGACAACTGGGCTATCAATGCGAGAATTGATTATGTTTTTCCTCAGACTCGCTTTACCCAAGAGGGGACTGTGCCGGTCACGTGGTATGATGGTAATGAGCGGCCTTCAAAGGAGATTGCTGCCCTCGTAGGTAATAAGGTTCCGGGTCAGGGTAGCATCATCATAGGTACGGACGGTGTGCTGCTTGCTCCGCATATGTCCACTCCGGGGCTCTATCCCAAGAATAAGTTTGAAGGTTACAAGTATCCTAAGTTACAGCCCCGTGATCATTACATGGAATATGTAGAGTCGGCTCGGGGTGCTAGCAGGAAAAAACCGTCTGCCAACTTCGAGGATTACTCGGGTCCTCTGACCGAGACGGTCCTCCTCGGATGTCTGGCGACGCTTTTCCCGAGTGAAAGGCTGCAATGGGATGCCCGTGCGCTTCAGATTACAAATAATGTTCGGGCCAATGTTCAGGTCGGAAGAGAATACCGTGAGGGTTGGAAGCCAAAGGTGCTTGCTTAGCCGAAAAGATTAAGTCCAGCACGCCAGGCAACAATCAGAGTCACAATAAAACCGCTCCAGCAGAGGGCTAGCATCCAGCGTGGTGTGCGTTTTTGTGGATTGCTTGAAACGCTTTTGCGGGTCGCAAGATAAATGATGCTGAGGGCAAGGGCAGGTGCACCAATCATCGTAGATGCCTGTGCGATGATAATTGGTGCTATAGATCCACGTTCGGACGGTTCTACGAAAAGAAAGGCGATCAGACCGCCTGCGAATCCGGCAATCAGGGCTAATGCAGTGCCGTGACGCGACCAAGGTTCATCCGCTGATTGCCCCCGACCAATGCCATCGGCCAGAAGTCTTCCTCCGATCATCGAGTTGACAAGAAACGAACTCAAAGCGCCTGCAAAGATTCCTACAGTAAAGATCACCCCTGCCCATGGTCCGAAAAGACTTTCAAGTTGTGAAGCGACATCACTGACACTGATAATTGGGGTTTTGCTAACGTGCAGTGTTGCTGCTGCCGTCATCATAATAACAAGCGTAATGCCGCCCAGTGCGAGTATTCCGACTAGGGAGTCAACGAATGAGAGTTTGACGTCACTGATTCTCCATCCCCGGTCCCGAACCAGATAAGCCTGATAGAATGCGCCGGCAATCGAGAAGGTGGTGGCCATCAGGCCCATTACAGCTAAAAGGTCACCTTTTGCCGCTCCTGTTTCGGGTAGCCTTGGAATGAGTCCTTTCAGGGCTTGGCTCAATGATGGGCCAGTGACAAGGCAGTTGGCGAGGAAGGCAATGATCATGAGCATTACCAGGAATTTC
>CALCSP010000595.1 GCA_937893785.1 uncultured Verrucomicrobiales bacterium | reverse complement strand
TAATTCCTATGGAGCCGATCATTGAAGCCGCTAAGGCTGCAGGGGTTGAACACTGCCATGTTGAGCAGGATCAATCACCTAATCCCCTAGCAAGCATCAAGGAAAGCATGGTCTATCTAAAAGGACTGTAGCTTTGCAGATCAATCTTGGATTATTGGGTAGCGATTTTTTAAGAAGTGATAGTTTCTTGAACTCAACGAAGAGTTAAGTAATTCTTAGGACATGAGAATTTTACTATTACTAACATTAAGCGTCTTGTGTATTGGGTGCTCAATTTCTGATAAAACCTTCAAACCCTCATTAATAAAAGCCGAAGCAACACTTGATGACTTCAAGGATTATTGCGCAGGATCACAAGGAAAGTGGCAAGGAACAGTTACTTCAGTCATCAGTGAAAAGAATGTCGGCCAAGAGGGAGCATTGTTGAAATATGAATGGGAGGCCCGTTTTGCTAAAGGAGGCCGAGTCATGAACCAAAGAGTAAATGGTCCTAATTCTTCATCCGAAGCACTTGTATTTTACGACGCAGGCGCGAAGAAAATTCAAATTACTTACGCCAGCTCAAAAGGAATCGTAAATCGCCACTCCATTCACCGGGACGAGGATAAATGGATCCGCCTCACTCGACAAGCACGTCCCGACGGAACCATTACCAGCTTTTACTCAGAGATCCGCAACTCCGAGGACGGAAAAATCAAGACTATTGACATTTATGGGAAGCATGAGAACGGGGAAGAATGGAAACAGACCAATATATGGCATAGGGTCGAGGAATGAAATTTTCTCAGGTTCTATTTACCCAAAATCGAAAAATTTGATAGGTAAAAAACTATAGACCAATTTATGAATCACCAAGAGACCTCCCGCAGAAAATTCATCCGATCAAGCTCCGCTTTGGCCGGCTTTTATATCCTTCCTTCGGGACTGCGCGCCAACTCACCTAATGGGCGTCTACAGAGTGCTCACATTGGTGTCGGTGGCAAGGGATCAGTTGATACCGCACAGATAGCAGCGCATCCGAACACACAGGTAGTTGCACTTTGTGACGTCGATCGAAATAGCCTTAATGGTCGTGGCCGAAAACAGAAAACCAATCCCAAAGAGCGTTATCCGGGAGCCAAGAAATTTCAGGACTACCGTGAAATGTTCAACGCCATGGGTGATAAAGTTGATATCGTCTCAGTATCAACTCCAGACCACACTCATTACCCAGCAACCATGAAGGCGATGGAACTCGGTAAGCACGTCTATACCCAGAAGCCACTTACCAACAACATCGCTGAAGCTCGAGCACTGATGTTATCGGCCAGAAAGCACAAGGTCTTTACTCAGATGGGTATTCAGAACCAATCATCAATCGCTTATCGCACCGCCACACATTTTATACGAAGTGGACTGATCGGAAAAGTTAGCAAGGTGCACGTGTGGTCTTTTAAGAACTGGGGTTATGATGGCCCACCACATCAAGACGATGATCCTGTGCCGGCGAACCTTGACTGGAACCTATGGCTAGGGACAGCGCCCGAGCGTCCTTTTGTGAAAGGTAAATATCACACCATGGGCTGGCGTCGCTACATGGACTTTGGCTGTGGAACACTCGGCGATATGGGCATCCACATCTTTGACCGTCCCTTTGGCACACTCGATTTAAAACCACCAACATGGGCCAAGGCCACCTGCCGTGCGGCGACTGGCTACGGTCTACCAACCAAGATGATCGTGGACCTCGGATTCAAACCAACGGCGCGCACCACAAACAATTTTTCATGGACCTGGTATGATGGAACCTACGGGCCCCCAGAAAATGATGGAATCCTTGGAGTTCCAGCAAATAAAAAACTACCTAGTCAGGGAGCAATCTTTGTTGGAGAAGAAGGCAGCATGTTACTTGGTCATATTAATGGCCCCCTTTTCTTTCCTGGCTCGGTGTATGATAAGCTCAAG
>CALCSP010000594.1 GCA_937893785.1 uncultured Verrucomicrobiales bacterium | reverse complement strand
CTGAATCAGACAGACGGTTTATTGAACGCCTTGGTCTTCAGGCTCAATCCGAAGGTTTTTCCCGGATTGCCGGCCACATTTGGGCGACACTTATCGTGTCGGATGAGCCGGTCAGCTCATCACAGCTTGTGGATACGTTGCGTGGCAGTAAGGCAAGCGTCAGTACGAATACGTGCTTTCTCGAAAGACTTGGTATTGTTGAACGCCGAACCATGCCGGGTGAACGCCAGGATTTTTTCTCGATTCGTCCCCATACTTATGCTGCTTTAGTGCAAGGGCAGATAAAACGACTCGAGGCCCGAAAGGAGGTGATCGCCGAAGCCAAGGCAACCATTACCAATGAAAAAAACGCTTGCCAAGCTGGCTGATCTGGACCAGTACTACACTCTGTATTATGAGAGCTCCAAAGATCTTCTGAAGCAGCTGATATCCCCAATCCACAAACCTACAACATGATCAAATCACAGCAGTAATCTCGAGTTTCATTCGGGCTTGAATAAACTGCTGGCTAGAGTCACCCCGACGGTGATACTGCGAGAAGCTCTGGCCCCTTTTCGTTGGTTGGAATGTCTTGTCAGCGGCTCAAACCAAAGCAGAGAGATCACATTGCCTCTTGTTATTCTACCTACCAATAGGTATGTTATGTTCGGTATGCTTAATGACCAACAGAGGTGATCAATGAAAATCTACGAAACCGAAGGCTTTCCCAACCCGTTGCGCGTTCGCATTGCCCTTGCCGAGAAAGGTGCTACCGACAAAGTGGTGTTTGTCCCGGTGGATGTCATGGGTGGTGAACACCGTACCACTGATTTCAGGGCAAAGAACCCCGATGCCACCGTGCCGGTACTGGAGCTTGATGACGGCACCTGCATTGCACAGTGCAACGCCATCACTGAGTACCTTGACGGTGTGTTTGACGGGCCCTCCCTGACGGGCGCCTCGCCTAAAGAGCGTGCGGTTATCGCGATGATGAATATTCGTGCCGAATCCGGTTTGATGAATGCGGTGGGCGCGTATTTCCACCACGCAACCCGGGGACTGGGGCCCGACCTTGAGACATGGCAATGTCCTGACTGGGGTAATAAGCAGAAAGAGGTCGCTCAGTCCACGATGGCCTATCTCAACGAGGTGCTTGCGGAAAACGAGTTTCTTGCTGGTGACCGTTTCACTGTTGCGGATATCACGGCTTATGCCGGACTGGTGTTTGCAGAGTTCGCCAAGGTTGACATTCCCGGTCACCTGGATCATCTCCTGGCCTGGCGTGCCCGGGTCGCGGCCCGTCCGTCGATTACCGGCTGATGCCCGGGCCTTTTGGCTTGGCGGACTGATTAACCGGAGGACAGAGCATGGAAATCAATGCAGATTTCACAAAGCCCGTGGTCATTGACACCGACCAGCTTGAGTGGCGCCCTTCACCCATGAAAGGGGTGGAGCGGAGAATGCTGGATCGTATCGGTGGCGAAGTGGCCCGTGCCACCAGTATTGTGCGGTATGCGCCAGGCAGCCGGTTCTCGGCGCACACTCATGACGGAGGCGAGGAATTCATCGTACTTGACGGTGTGTTTCAGGACGAACATGGGGATTATCCTGCGGGAACCTATGTGCGGAATCCGCCAACCACCTCTCATGTACCTGGCTCTGCCGAGGGCTGTACGATTTTTGTCAAGCTCTGGCAGTTCGACCCGGCGGACCGCACCCAGTTCAGCAAAAACATGGAAGCGGAACTGGGTGCTCCGGTGGAGGGCATTTCCACCTCGCTCCTGCATGAGGACGAGCGTGAAACGGTCACTCACCGCAAGCTTGAGCCCGGTGCTAACTTGACATCAGAGGCGGCCGGCGGGATCGAGGTGTTGGTCCTGGACGGCGATGTCACGGTAAACGATGAAGTGCTGGGCAGGAATGCTTGGCTGCGTCTGCCCGAAGGAGAAGCATTGTCCGCAACGGCCGGAGCCCGTGGGGCGAAAATCTGGATGAAGACAGGGCACCTTCGGTTTGTCAGGACCCCTGAAGTGTAACCAGCAGGAGCCTGAACATTTCTGGGCGGGGGGCGCGGTCGAATGCCTGGGTAAGGTCGAAAGATATAATGGCG
>CALCSP010000593.1 GCA_937893785.1 uncultured Verrucomicrobiales bacterium | reverse complement strand
CCTGCAACGGCTTTTCTTGCATGTCCTCTTTGGATAAGCCGAAAAGCATGACCAATTGCATTCGCGCCTGAAGAGCAAGCATTACTTATTATGGTCATTGATGCATTAATTCCAAAAGCTTCACAAAGCTGCATGCCTTGTCGGTGTGTCTGGTAACCTGTAATTCTTTCCGCCTGTTTCCTGCGGGTTTTTCCTTCCATTGCAACTCGATAATACTCCTCACCTAGCTCCATTGAACCTGCAGATGTTCCAAGGCAAAAAGGTATAACCCTATCCATTTCGGCAAAATTCCAACCAGACGCGTGGAATGCCTCGCTTCCCGCTAAAAGCAGCATGGCCCCGGCGCGATCAATGCGCTTTTTTTGGCTTAGAGTTAATCGAGTTTCTGGCAGGGATTTCGGCAAACTTACCTGCCCGGCAATTTTAGCTTTTTGCTTGGTAACATCAAACAATGTCACAGGACTCAATGCATTAATGCCGTCACGGAATCCATTCGAATTTTCTATCCACCCGCACCCAAGAGGCGTGACAATTCCGACACCGGAAATCACAACACGGCTTTGTTGTCGCCGCGCATCAAGTATTGAGTTAAATCCCATGCGCAATCCATGACACGGTTGATATGACTACGCTAGGAAAGTTTGTAATCTTGGTTCCTTTCGCTGTATGGTGAAAATGAACTCAATGTTGAAACATCAAACACTCTTTAAGAGATGGCTTAACACTCTTGATTCGAAGAGGAATCAGACTGCGGTGATTGATTTAACAACTGATACAGAGTGGACTTTTTCTGAAATTGAAAAACTCTTGGCTCAGAAGCCATCATTGACATCTAGTATCATTGCCAGGCTAGGAGGCATCGAATTGATAGTGAACACAATTTGGGCTTGGCGTGATCAAGTTCCATTAATTCTCCTTGATGAGAATGTTTCATTTAAAACTGAGCAACTTGAGGGATTACCGGAAGGAGTTGCTCACATCAAACATACATCTGGAACGACGGGGGCACCTAAGTTTGTTCTTTTTAGCGATAAACAAATACAGGCTGACGCCGACCAAATTGTTAGTTCCATGGGGTTGCAAAAATATGATTGTAATATTGGAGTGATATCCCCCGTTCATTCCTACGGCTTTTCCAATCTTATTTTGCCACTATTACTCTATGGGATCCCACTTATTATCTGCGATAGTCCTCTTCCGGAAAATCTTCGTGTCGCTTTGAGAAAGGCAAAGGGCAGTATTATTTTGCCCGCAGTGCCTGCTATGTGGAATGCATGGGAAAGGGCTGGCGTGCTTAAGGACAGCCCAGTTAAACTCGCCATATCCGCCGGAGCTCCTCTTGCCATTGATCTTGAGCAAAGAATATATGATTCAAGCGGAATAAAGGTTCATAACTTCTATGGATCAAGTGAGTGTGGAGGAATAACATACGATGCGAGTAAGGCAGTAAGGAAATCATCACATATTACAGGAACCCCGATCAGCGGAGTAGAACTAGAGGTGACACCCATAGGCAGGCTCATTGTAAAAAGCGCAGCAACAGCTATAAGTTATTGGCCTGATAATCGAAACGAGGAACTTGGAAGTGGAAGATACTTAACAGGTGATCTCGCAGAGATTGATACTTTAAGTAACCAACTCCTTCTAATCGGAAGGATGAGCGAAGAAATAAATATTGCGGGCAGAAAGGTGTCTCCTGTTGATGTGGAGAAGGCCATGATGAGTATTGCTCAGATTGAATACTGTGTAGTATTTGGAATTCCGAGCTGCCAATCAGATAGAGTGGAGGATATCGTGGCCTGCTACCGATCTTTGGAAAATATCAATGAAGCAGCCCTCCATGAAGAATTGAAGAAAAAGCTTCCATCCTGGCAGTTACCCAGAAGGTATTGGGGGCGCAGTGATCTGAAAGTGAATAAGTTAGGGAAAATATCCCGGTCAGATTGGCGAGATAGATATCTATCCGCTCATTGATTCAACGCTCCACTTAAGGTTACTTCAACGCTCAGGATCATCTTGTCATGAACTGATACTGTGCCTTTAGCCTGAACAAGAGCTTCAAGACTACCAGTTAACTCTACACTAATTCGTAAAACCTCACCGGGGGTTGCTGTGCCTTTGATCTTGGCATTTCTAATCGCGCAAAGACGTAGGTTGTCGAGAGGCTTCATACCAGGTTTACTCTGAATAACAATGCCTGCAAGTTGTGCGACTGACTCAACGAGAATCACTCCCGGCAAAAAAGGATTATTAGGAAAATGGCCCTTCAAAAAATCCTCATTACCCTTCACGCGATATGTGCCGACAGCCGAATGTCCATGTCGGAGCTCTTCAATGGAGTCAATGAACCGAAACTCTTTTCCGTGAGGTAGATTCTCTAAAAGTCCTTCATGCATTACCAATGAATATTCTCTAAAAAGATGGTGCTAATCAACGTCCTTTACAACAAAACCCGTAAGGTCAAAATCAAACAAATCGTCACTAAAATTCCCGTTTTCATGTACATCTTTAAATCTGGTCTTTATGGAAGAAGTGTCTCTGAACCGCATCTCCATTGACTCGGTTATATATGTTTTTGAATTCATCTCGAAAATAATCTTGCGAAGCGCTAAACTCGTTCTCCTGTCATTAACTTTAAGGGAGACTACAAAATGCCCGCCCCGCCTTGTGACATCGGTCACAGTGAACATTTTGATAAACTCGTTGTAATCATTTGGAAATCCTGCTTCGAAAAACATGAGTGCCGGTGAACGCCTGTTTTTTTGAATTCCTTCATCGGAATGTATCTCTGCGGACTTTTTTATAGGCCTCACCATCAAAAATGTTCCATTCTTTGAAATGGCAATGCTTTCAGCAGGGCTTCCGATCTCCCAGCGAAAAAGCCTTGGTTCTTTAAACCAGAGCTTTCCGGTACTAATAATCGGACGCTTAAGAGCCTTGAGGTGTCTTTCCTGAACAAACGATGCGTGAACTGAAGTCACGCTGCTTCTGTGAGCAATCCATTTCTTAACGACTTGGAGCTGAGCCGTATCATCATCATCTAAAGCTAGACAGCACGGCCCGAAACATAGGTAAATGAGTAGGATTAATAATCGCATTTTTTACATTATACGTGCATTTTACTGCATTCCTATTTTATCTAAATACAGGAACAGATGCCGTGAATTTTAACGAGTGGCCCCAATTTACTACAATGACGTCTTGCCGGAATTACCTCATGACTGTCTTGACTTTATTGCTTAGCTCACTCTCTGTCGAAGCTCTTGAAAGACTTATCGTTTTTCGAGATGGGACACGAATCCAATTAAATTTGCCCGACTTTGAGTTTACACTCAATACGGCCCAATCAGAACATGACATAAGGAAAGTCACTTTTTCTATGGCCGAAACTTCACAGGTCACGTTTTCTG
>CALCSP010000592.1 GCA_937893785.1 uncultured Verrucomicrobiales bacterium | reverse complement strand
TAACGGATTTAAGGGAGGCAATATTGGTTATACGGTGATTTTCAATAGCTTGCGCGACTGGATAACCTTAAGGTAACCTTATTTCCTTGATACTGTTGCATAAGATGATCACGCGGCTGCGATTCCCATTTTTTCTGCTCTTCACTATTGTCTTTCATGCTGTTGCCATCGGGCAGGGGCGCGACCATGGACGTGGGAGTGATGAAAATATGCCTCAAGTGGGCAGCCTGATTCCCGATATCACAGTTGTGGACTCTCAGGGCCGGGAATTTCCTCTGCGGGAGAAGCTCAAGGGACGCCATGCCGTCCTTGTTTTTGGTTGCCTCACATGACCTCCCTTTATTCGTAACGTTTCCAGTCTGGAAGCGATATATCATGATTACCGTAACAGGAGCGGGGAAGTGGCTTTTTATTATGTCTATAAGTCCCTTGCCCACCCGGAACGTGACCGGCTTGTACAACCTGTCACGATTGAGGAGCGGCTTGCCCACGTGGCGGCGGCCACAAGGCAACTAGACACGAGGATTTCATGGCTTGCGGACACGATGTCCAACGCCCTGAAACATGCGCTTGGCGACCGGCCAAATTCAGAATTCATTATTTCACCTGAGGGCAAAATTCTTGTCGCGAGAAGCTGGAGTGATCCAGTTAGGTTGCGTGCTGACCTGGAGAAAATGGTCGGCAAAACCAAGACTGTTAGCAATCCCTCAGACCTCGACCGTAAACCAAAAACGGCGGTTGTAAGCAAAATTGCCAGTGGTGTTGTACCAAGAGTGGAAAAACCCGAGGGTGCCATGGCGGTGATTGCCAGGCCGGTAATCAGAAAGGAAGCGGATAAGGAGAAACAAGAAATTTTTTATGTCAAGCTGCGTGCCGAGGCTGACAGGAGCCTGATGATGAATGGCATGGGCAAGTTGCATCTTGGCTTTCACTTGGACCCTGTCCACACTGTGCACTGGAACAACCTAGCTGCCCCGTTGCGCTTTGAGTTCAAGTCGATTGACGGCGTGGATTTCAGCATGCAAAAAGGCGTTTCTCCAAAGGTTGAGATTGCCTCGGATATTGATCCGCGTGAGTTCTTGCTTGATGTGAAAGGTTCCAGAGGGAGGATTGAGGAAAAGTTGATGCTTAAAGTATCTTATTTTGCCTGTGATGATGAGGAAGGGTGGTGCAGGGAGGTGAGTCACCTCTATGAGATTGAACTCAGGCGTGACCGTGATGCCGGGAGCGTGCGTTCTGCACGCGCGAATGGAGGATTTGATCGACGTCGCCCGGGTGGCAACGGGAGAGGGCCTCAAGGTCGCAGACCTGAGTTAACCCAGTTGTTTTCCCGAATGGACAGCAACGGGGACGGAGTGATTACAAGGAGAGAGGCACGGGGACCGATGCTTGACCGATTTGCTCGCCTGGATGTTGATGGCAATGGCAGTATCAGCAAGACTGAGATGAAGAAACATTTTGAACGCATGCGAGGCTCTAATCGTTCACGCTCATCCCGGGAATAGCCCTCCGCTCATGGTGTGATGAGGATTTCCTGACTGCCCAAACTTCCAAGGTCCGGGAGAAAAAGATGACGATAAGCTGATCGAGAAAGCTTAGCGGTTAAAGAGGAATGCCGGAGTGTTGATAATGGCCCAAGCGATGTCCTGTGCGCCGGTAAGCCGCTTCTGGTTTTTTTGCTGCTCGCTTAATGCGATATCCTTGCGCAATTGCTCCAAGGTTGAATCAACAGGGAGCGGGCTTTCAGCCACAGCAATTTTCCCTTCCAGTTCGGTCAGCTTTGGATCCTTGTTTCTTGGCTTCTTGGCCTCGGCCACGGCCTGTACCAACGCCTTAAGGTCGGAATTATTCTCACGATAATACTTGGTGAGTTCCGCATTGTCCTGTGGGGTGCGAGTGCCCTCCGCCTTGGCTAAAATACCGGTGATGTTACCGGGCAATCCAAAGTTGATCGGTTTCGGGGAATTGGTGATCGAGATCCGGAAACGACCGATACTCCATCTGTTACCCTTAAACTGCTGGTCAAGATCGAAACGCAAGAGGCGCCTTCCTTTATTATTTGGCATGTCTTTCACTTCAAATGTGGCGGTATGATTCTTGGCCATTTGTGGAGCAATTGCCCAACCATTATTGCTGTCATCTCTTTTACCATCGATGGCACTTGCCACAGGATAGTTATCCTGACTGAAATCAGCCTTGGCATTTTCAAGTGTGAGTTTTTGTTGAGTGGGGCGATCACTGCGTCTGAGGCGCATGGCATCGATAAATGTATCAGAATTGCTTTCTGCTGGGTCAATCCGGATTGAGGTCAATTCGGCATCGGTTTCAAAATAGAAGCGATAATTCCCCCAACCTTTCTTCCCTCGTGGCAGGGTGATGCGGGTTGAGCGTGTCTCGTTGATGGAGCCATCTTTTTTAGTGGTCCAGAAAAGCTGCGCATGGGCCTTTCCCTTGCCAGGGAACTCGGCTTTCAAATCGAGCATGAAAATTCCTGCAGGAGCGCTGATGTCCGTAGTCAGGGAGGGATCCTTACCATTGCTTATAAGCTTAAGGCTTCCGTTTTCTACTTTAACATCAAGCTGGTTGGGGCGTCCCCATCCCTGAGTATCACCAGGTTTGTCGAAGCCCCATAATTTCACCACTTCCCAGGCATCATTGGCAGGAGTTTCCGTGCTAAAGACATCAAACTCGGTGAGCACAAAGTTCCCATCGTTGTCTGCGCGTCCCGGACCTTTCTTGGGTAGGCGTTCATCAGGGAGTGCCTCAATCCGGATGCCGGTGATGTTTTCCATCTCTGTTGTGCCAACTACATGGTATTTGCCGCGGGCACTCTTGCCTGAGGCGTAGATTGAACTGTCATTTTCAAGCTCTAGCCTTGATCCACTGGTTGCGTTAAAAGCGATTGGAGTGATGACCTGCCAAGCGGAATCATCACTATTTGCCTTGGACCATGTCGCAATCTTTTCAGTAAGCGAACTCTCGAAATTCTTCAGAGAATTTTCCGCCTTCGCGATTCGCTCTGCTTGCTCCTTGTCCAGCTTGGCTTCGCGCTCGGCAACGCCATCAAGGTATATCTTAAGTTCATTCTTTGCTGCGGTAATACGTTCCTGGCGCCTGGCTTCGGCTGCCTCCATTTCAACCTTTAGTTCTGCTTCGCGTGTCGCCAGGGAAGCAGTCAGGGCGTTGTGTTCATTGTCGATATTGTTAATAAGAGCTAGGCTTGAATCGAGTTCTTCCTCTGTCGCTGGTCTGGCCAACAGGCGCATGAAAATTTCGTTAATCAGTGTTTTGTCGTTATCGTTTTCTTGTACCAGTTTGGGAAGGATGTTATTCTGGTCACTGATGGCATTGCCCACTGTGGGACCGGAAACCAGCGCCATGATCGGGCCAAGTTGCAAGCCGCTGCTACGCTCACATTCGCAGGCGCTTTCCCTTACGGGTCGACCGGTGGTATCAAGGAATCCGTCGGGAAGCTTGATGCCTACGTCAGGCAATTCAGCTGCGCGTGTGCCGGCAGGTACACCGGGAAGTTTTTGCTGTGCGCCAAGAGCAGTGTAGATGGTGTCATATAATGCTTCAGCTGGGAGTCGACGAGCTTTGGCATGGGAAAAATTAATGGTGTCATCTTCATTCCAGCGGTTTGTGGCAATCGAGAGCTGATAGGTGCGTGATTTGCAGATAAGGCGAAGCACATGCTGGATATTAAAACCATTCTTTGTGAACTCCTCGGTAAGATATGCAAGCAACTCCGGATTGCTTGGAGGGTTGCCTGCACGGATGTCATCGAGAGGTTCTATGATCCCGGTTCCCAGCATGTATCCCCATAGGCGGTTGACATAGCTAGATGCAAAATACTGGTTATCCGGGGAGGTGATCCATCCTGCCAGCATTTCACGCCTTGTCTGGTTATCTTCGGTTTTAAACGTGGAAGGGTAGGGGAAAGCAGGAGGGGTGATGGCTCCCGTTCTCTCATGCTTTAGCTCTCCATCATTCTTGTCGGAAATCATTTCATAGAGCGGTTTTGCTCCCTCGACTGCCGTTCCGCCTATTTTCTTATTACCTGATGCAGGATCTTGTTTGCGTTCCACCTGTGCGAAATAAGCAGACAACTCATAGTATTGATCCTGAGTCCAGCGCTCGAAGGGGTGATCATGGCACTTGTTGCAGTTGAACCGTGTTGCCAGAAACAGGTGAGTGGTGTTTTCCATTAGATCCTCGGGGGTACGCAGAATCTTAAAGTATGCAGCTGCAGGGTTCGTTTTATTTGAACCGGAGGCGGTGATGATCTGCTGCACAAACTCGTTATATGGTGTATTGGCCTTGATTTTTCCCCGAATCCAGTCACGAAGACCAACAGCTCCTTCGGTGCCAAGAAACTTGCGGTTTACCTGCATGAGGTCAGCCCACTTGTTGGTCCAGTGACTGACGTATTCCTCGGACCCGACCAGCTTATCGATTAATGCGTCACGTTTTTTTTGCTGTGGTTGGGGGTCTTTAATAAACGCTTGAACAGACTCGGAAGAGGGCGGGAGTCCGGTGATGTCCAGATAGATTCGGCGAATAAACTCATAGTCATCGCAAAGATCAGAAGGGAGGATCTTCATGCGTTTCCATTTTTCCGCTACTAATTCGTCAATACGGTTGTTAGACAGTGGTTGTTGCCAGGTGAAACCTTCCCTGTTACCCATCACCGTTACCGTAGTGGCGGCATAATTGCCCTCGAATCGCACCAGAATTGGCGCCTCCCCCCTGCGTACTGTGGTGATCAAGGCAGGTCTGCCCTTGTCCGGTTCTGCCACCTCTGCGTTGCCGCTTTCCACGAAAGCCTCGCGGGTTACATCCCGAACAAGGCCGTTTGCATACGTTGCAGTGACACGCATCTGCTGCTGTGTTCCGATTTTCTGAACTACAGGATTTTTCGGGAAAACTTCGACCTTGGTAACGCGGGGTGTTGTGGGGTCGAACTTGGCCCCACCTGCAATCCATTGTCGCAGGATCTTGTAGTAATTTGAGTCGGACTTAGTTAGCTGGGAGCCCTCGTGTGGGACAGCAGCTGTGGCCTTGAGAAGCATGAGGCTTGAGTCAGGGGCAGCAACGTTAACGCGCCGGGCACCCAGATCATCAGTCAGTGCACGAATGTCATAGATGGGATCATAGCCGCGTAACGATAGCTTGAAGCCGTTTTTGCCGTCCTTCGAGCCATGGCAGGTGCCTGCATTGCATCCGAGGCGGGACATGACTGGCATTACATCACGGATGTAGTCCACTTTCATTTCATCATGTAAGCCAGTGACGGTCACGGGAATGGAGGTTGTGCTGCTACCAAGGCTGACGGTCAGGATTGATTTGCCACTGTTGGCGGGTTCCACCATGCCTGTTTTACTCACGGTTGCGGCGTTGCCTTGGATCTTAATTTCAGCGGTTCGCGTGGCATCGATATATTCACCGGTTGGCAGTTTTGCCGTCACTATAAGCTGATTGTATGCGAATGGGGAATTGAGTTGGATTGCTTGAGGAGAAACTTCAATTGACTCAACCGTAACCGTTTCAGCGAATCCTCTTGCGCCAAGGCAAACAAGGAACATCAAACTTAGGTATAAAGTGCCGGGCAGGAGTGTTTTCATGGCGTATATTGAAAAAATTTAAAAGGAGTGAACGGAGTCGGCAAGGGTGTTTTTTAGTCGCAGTTAGTAGTCGTATTCTGCTGTGTCGGTTACTTGAAGTAATTACCTCCCCAGGTTGTCTTGTGCCTATGGTGAGTCTTTATTGTTTGAGCGGAACGGGAGTGAACTCAGTGACCTGTTTTCCACCCGCTGATTCATAAATTCGGATTCGTCCATCCGACCCGGCAGCAGCGAGTTTTTGGCCATCCGGCGAGAAACTCACAGCGTAGATGCCTGTAGAATCATGATTAATTTGCGACATGACCTTAATGCCGTTCTTGAAGTATTCAGCGAGCTTGCCGTTTTCGCCTCCATTACGTTTATGGGTCGGTTTTTTGATGATGCCGTCGATGTCTCCCGGGACCTTGTAATCCGGGTCAATTCCATAGATATGAATAGTCCCTTTCCCGTCGAGGCTACTTCCTGCTGCGATTTTGGTCGCGTCAGCTGACCAGTCTACTGCAAAAATCCGGCCTGGCAGCGAAGGAAGATTCCATAGCTGGTTTGAATCATCCCCGATTTCGCGTTTTTTGACGCGTTGCATACGGTAGATTTTTGGGATGCCATCAGCTCCACCGAAAAGAATTTCATCACGCATGGGGTGACGGGTAACGGAGAGGATTCCCCCCTTGAGCGCCTTTGGTGTAATGGAGGTTATATTGTCAATGAAGCGTTGTTCATCGACCTTGGTAAGTTTGGCGCTCATATCACGCCCTACAGAAGCAAGGTAGTCTCCCTTGGTTGAGAAGACCGTATCAATGGGCCAGTCGTTGTGGCTTCCCATAAAGAGCACCTCTTCACCTGTTTTAGCATTAATGGCACGAACTGTGTTGTCGGTACAACCAAATGCCACCATGGTGCCATCCGGAGACCAACTACCACCAAATACAGTATCAAAGGTAACAGGTGCTGAGAGTATCAACTTATGGGTCTTTACATCCCAGATTTGAACTTCCCCCATTCGTGCGGGTAAGCCGCCTGTGACAGCCAGCCTTTTTCCATCCGGGGAGAACGTTACAGACTCAATTCGTTCTGAAAGCCCGATGAGGCGCGCCACCATTCCTGATCCATCAGCCTTGTGGAGAACAACTTCGTGAAAACCCGGCACTGCCAGTAACTTGCCATCCGGTGAGAAATCCAGTGATGTGATAACTGGCGGTAAGATATAGCTGGGTGGATTATCTGCCGAGTAGCGTTCTTGTGCGCCGGCAGGAGTATCATTTTTTGCCCCCTGTGCAATCCATCTCTTTACCAAGTCAATTTCTGTTTGGTGAAGCGGGTCTTTTTTCTGTGGCATCTCCGCTTTGCCGTCAATCGGGGTAATTAGTTCCACGAGATAGCTTTGATCAGGTTGGCCCGCGATGATGGCAGGTTCCTCACTGTCACCTCCGGACAGGAGCTTTGAAAAATCAGTCATGATGTAGTCACCCTTTGCTTTAGCAGGTTGGTGGCATCCCTGACAATTCGCCTGAAAAATTGGCCGAATATCCTTGTAGTAACTTACTTGGGATTTACCGGCTTCTGAGGCACAATAAGCGGAGATCGTGGCAAGCAGGAACAGGACCAGGGTTGCACTTAGAGATTTCATGATCAAAGGCTACCTAATTTAAGGGTCTTGTTCAAGCTCTGAGGTTATTTGTTGGCGGTGGCGAGCTATAAAGGGGTGAATAATGACAGCCAGCAGGATAATTGCTGATCCCAGATAGAACATTGATCCGAGTTGTTGATGTTCGCTGAAAAATAATGCAGCCAGTATGATCCCGTATACCGGCTCAAGGTTGTATGCCAGATGAATAGTGAAAACAGTCAACCTTTTGAGTAATTCAATATATTGAGCATAGGCGTATACAGTGCAAACGGAGGCAAGCAAAAAAAGCCAACCCGTATCCGCAAAAGTAGGGATCAAGTTGGGTAGGTTGCCGCGCTTAAATGCAATGATAGCGATGGTGCATGCACAAAAAAGGGTGGCACCGATCATCTGGTGCAGGGCAATGAGGTAGTGATGATGTTTTTTGGAAAACCGGCTGTTAAAGATGGAGAAAGTGGTAGCTACGCCTGCGGAACAAACGGCAATCAGTAGGCCATGTATATAAATGAAATCTCCTCCAGCAATGATGGCAATGGCTGCGATCATCACGACGCCTATAGCTACATTGTAAGTATGGAAACGTCGCTCCTTGATCAGCAACGGTTCAAGGAAAGCCGTCCAGAGAGTGGAGGTCGCCATACCGATCATGCATACCGATACATTGGCGATTTCAACTGCCAGGAAAAACAGCGTCCAGTGCAACCCAAGAAGGAGCCCGTTTGCGGTTAATTTAATCCATGTGTTAATGGTGATCTTGTTTGGAACCCTTGTTACGACGATCAGGATGGCTAGCAAAATGCCCGCACCTGCTACCCTGTAGGTGACCAGTACCGGACTCTCAAGGCTGATTAGTCGACCGAGGATGGCAGTAAACCCCCAGAGGATGACAACAAAGTGGAGCTTGATGTAGTCGCTTGGCACGTGGCTTCTGTGTCGTTAGCCATGAGGGCTCCGGGTATGCTGACTTTCAACTGCATACATTCAGTGACGGTTAACGGCAGGGTTTTTCCTGCAGCTTAACGCAACCGCGAAAGTTGGATTGGTGCC
>CALCSP010000591.1 GCA_937893785.1 uncultured Verrucomicrobiales bacterium | reverse complement strand
AGCGCTCTGGGTGATATCAGCGATATGAGGATCAGGATGATTGGGAAGTGTCTTTAGCCAGGTGCTGTAAGCTGGTTCCCTTGTTTTTTGAAGCAACAATTCCAGCCGATCAATCGGCGTGTCATCAAAATCCACCCGAAGCGTCAAAGGCGGAGAATCAGGTGGTAAAATAAGTAGTGCTGCCGACATTAATCCTCGACTGTCACCACCAGCTTTTTCGCCAGCCCTGAGAGCAGCAATAAGCCTATCTCCAATAGAAGCACCAGAACCAATAAATGTATCATACATACTAGCCAGCACGGTTTCATTACTGAGAATATTTCCCGTCAGAATCAGCCCCTCTTCAATAATTTCGTCTATAATAGGTCCGTTCTGCTGGCCGCTGAAAGCGCTTACCTTGCCGTCGCAATCGATAGCTGCCATCTGCCGCCACTCTCTCCTTGGGTCAATTCGGGTAACATGCTCAACTGCAGTAGGTGCCGATAATCCTTTTTGCATCTGGATAAGTGCGTCTTCTCCCCAGAGAACGCTTGGTTCTGCGCCTTGGGATGCAGTAAGACCCACGTGTGGGTGGCCTCGCAAAACCCAGCCACCAACACAAAGATTACCTGTTGCAGTAGCCCCAGCAAAGCAGCCGGAAGGTTTATCTAGATAAAGAAGTGAGAAAGTCATGGGTAATCTTTGTCAAATTTACTGGTTTTGGTAAAAACATTTTTTTCTTGATTTGCCTATTTATCATGATCAATATTTATCATGATAAATTGACTGTTGCAATGTCAACCTAATGGGAGGTAACTACCATGATTATTATTAAATCGGCTTACCGCACCGTATTTGCGGCTATTATGCTGGTAGTATCAAGTGGATTTTTTATGGGATCTGTTTCAGCTAGCACTCCAGACAATGTGCTAGTGGTGGGACAGATCGCCGAACCCAAATCTCTTGATCCAGCTACTGTGACGGCGGTCAATGACTTCCGTATCCTGATGAACATTTATGATGGCCTCGTGCGTTACAAAGATGGCGCTCTTGAGGTTGAACCTGCTCTTGCAGAGAGTTGGGATATTAGCGCTGATGGAAAGACTTACACCTTCAAACTCCGTTCAGGAGTGAAATTCCAAGATGGCACTAATGTTGATGCAGATGCTGTTAAGTTCAACTTCGATCGGATGCTTGATGACAAACATCCTTTCCACAATACTGGGCCATTTCCGCTTAGTTTCTTTTTCTCTGCTATTGAAAAAGTTGAGGCTGTAAATAGCAGTACCGTTCGCTTTACACTCAATGCGCCGTACGCTCCATTTCTCTCAAATCTTGCTTATCCGACAGGGCTTATTGCCTCCCCTGCTGCGATAAAGAAGTATGGCAAAGATTTTGGCCGTAACCCTGTTGGAACAGGGGCATTCAAGTTTGACACCTGGAAGTCAAATGAAGCTGTTATTGTTTCCAGAAATGAAGGGCATTGGGAAGGCAAAGCAGGCACCGAAGCCGTAATCTTTCGTCCTATCACCGATGGGAATACACGTGTTGCTGAAATGCTTTCTGGCGGAATTGACATGATGGTAGAAGTTCCGCCCACGTCACTGGCAAAATTCTCTGGCAATAATTTTGCCGTTGCTGAGCAGGCAGGGCCGCATGTTTGGTTCCTCATTCTAAATGCCAAGGAAGGTCCTTTTGCAAACAAGTTGGTGCGTCAAGCGGCAAACTATGCCATTAACAAAAAGGCCATTGTTGAAGACGTACTCGAAGGAACAGCAGCCATAGCAGCGGGACCGACACCACCAGCTTTTGCTTGGGCTTATAATGATGCACTCGAGCCATATCCTTACGACCCAGCAAAAGCCAAAGCCCTCTTGAAAGAAGCTGGTGTTTCCAATGCAAAACTCACCTTCTACGTGACCCAGGGTGGTTCCGGCATGCTTGACCCGGTGGCGATGGGCACAGCGATCCAGGCAGATCTTGCCGCAGTAGGTTTTGATGTTGAAATCAAAACGTTCGAATGGAACGCGTTTCTGGGTGAGGTGAACCCTGGCCTTGAAGGCAAAGCAGATATGGCTGAAATGGCTTGGATGACAAACGATCCTGATACCCTGCCTTATTTGGCCTTACGCACGGCAGCCTGGCCGGACAAGGGTGGCTTCAATTCTGGCTACTATTCCAACCCAAAGGTGGATGAGTTGCTAGAAGCTGCGCGTTCCTCAACCGATCAAGCCGAAAGAGCCCGCCTCTACAAAGAAATGCAGACCGTCGTTCAGGAAGATGCTCCATGGGTGTTTGTCGCCAACTGGAAACAAAATGCGGTGACGAGCAGCAAGGTACAGAACTTCTCTCTGCAACCGTCCTTCCTCCTCCTCCTAAAGGACGTTCAAAAAAAATAAAATGAACTTGGTGCTGGCCATTATAATGATGGCCAGCACACTTTTTGCGATTTAGTCTCTTTGCTATGACTCGCTATTTAATCTTAAGAATTCTGGCGGCAGTGCCTGTCCTACTTGGAATAACGCTGGTCGTTTTTGTAATTCTCTCCCTGATCCCAGGTGATCCGGCAATGGCGATTCTTGGCTCATATTCAACACCGGAAAATGTTGCACGGCTTAATCAGCAGCTTGGTCTCGATCGGCCACTATTCCAGCGATACTTCATTTGGCTTGGCAATATTCTCCAAGGGGATTTTGGCCGCTCCTTCGCCCTCAACCGCCCAGTAATCGATGAAATTATCGAGCGGTTCCATGCTACACTGGTTCTTTCAGGGACGGCTTTTTTAATTTGCTCGCTTCTCGGAATCATGGCAGGTGTCATTTCGGCAACACGTCAGTATAGCTGGGCTGATAAAATCATTACCTTCTCCGTACTAATAGGCATTTCTGTCCCATCATTCTTTCTTGGGATGATGATGATCCTTTATTTTGCCGTCCAATTGAGATGGCTTCCTGCCTCTGGGATGTATGCCTTGTACGGTGGAGGCGGCCTTTCTGATCTCCTCAGCCATCTTGTTATGCCAGCGCTAGCGCTGGCCGCCGTCGCCACTGGGGTGATAGCCCGCTTGTCACGAGCTGCGATGCTGGAGGTTCTTCGGCTGGATTTCATACGCACTGCCCGGGCTAAAGGTGCAACTGAGAGACGGGTTATCCTTCGCCACGCGTTACGCCATGCGATTGTCTCAATCCTCCCCGTT
>CALCSP010000590.1 GCA_937893785.1 uncultured Verrucomicrobiales bacterium | reverse complement strand
TCTACCGCGGCTGCCCAGATCTGGTATCCCTGAGTATTTGGATGAAGGGCATCGGGCATAATAGTTTTTGGTAGGGTGCCATCTTCTTTGAGGAATTTCCTGGAGATGTCCATGAAGTGGATATGTTGATTGTCGGCAAGTTTTGCAACCATTCCGTTTACCTTGTTGTTGAGTATTCGTTTAGGATCACTAGAATTAGTTCCACGCGGAAAAATTCCCAGAAGAAGAATTTTCATGTGAGGGCGGCGGTCTCTTAGAAGAGCGACAATGGACTTAATTCCCGAGGCCGTTTCATCAGCCTTTTGCATTACGTGGCCTGTATTGTTGGTGCCGATCATGATGACGGCCACCTTGGGTTTTACCTGAGGAGGGAGTTCGCCGTTGAGAAGGCGCCATAGCACGTGTTGTGTCCTGTCACCGGAGAAACCAAGGTTCAAGGTGTTTCGATCAGCATAGTATTTGCCGAAGACTTCTTTTCCGGCGCTTTCCCAAGCGTGTGTGATCGAGTCGCCGATCATCAGCAGGTCGCAGTTGCCCTCTCTGGCTATCTTGACTTTTTCCTGGTGACGCTTTTTCCACCATGCTTCCTGTAGACGGGCACGAGGAATGGTGGCATCACTCACTCCAAAATGGCTGCGTTGCTGCATGTAGAGTTCCTTCATATCTACCATTGTTGAAGCGTATTTCTCTTCATCATGGACAGAGCGCATTTCATGCGGGTCTTTTTTCAGGTCGAACAGGTTCCATTCGCCGGTATCCGGAAAAAACATTAGTTTGTGCCTTCCGGTGCGCACTCCGTCGTGGCGTGCAACGCGGTGTGTACGCTCGCCGTAGTAGGCATAATAAATGGATTCGCGCCATTTATCCGGTGATTTTGAGGGGTTTTTGAAGGCTGGAACTAGGCTGCGACCATGCATGTGCCTCGGAATGTCAGCATTGGCAATATCCAGAAATGTTGGCCCGTAGTCAATATTCTGGATCAATGTTTTAGATTCTGTGCCTGGTGGAATCACTCCGGGCCAACGGATCAGAAAGGGCATAGCCAAGGATTCCTCAAACATCCAGCGTTTATCGTACCATCCATGCTCGCCCAGGTAGAAGCCTTGATCAGAGGAATAGATGACAATGGTGTTCTTTGCCAGTCCAGTCTCGTCGAGATACTTGAGCATTCTGCCAACGTTCTCGTCAACGGCACGAATGGTTCTTAGGTAGTCCTTGATGTAGCGCTGGTATTTCCATCTGGTGACATCTTTGCCCTTGAGCTTGCCGCTCTTGATATCTGCTATTAGTTGATTGTTCTTCGGGCCATAAGCATTGTCCCACTGTTGTTTTTGTGTGGCGGTCATTCTCCCATACTGGGCATTGGCAATACCGCTTAGAAAATATTCAGGAAAGAGGGAATCTTTGCCGTGAAATTTCATGTCATGCCCCCAATACATGTGATCGGCTATCCCCATTGCGTGTTGTTTGAGAGTTTGCGAGCGGTTGCCGCCATAATCGTCGAAGAGCCCTGGTGGTTCAGGCATCTTGATATTGTCGAAGAGTGTGAGGTGCCTTGGAGCGGGTGCCCAGTTTCGGTGAGGGGCCTTATGCTGACACATAAGTATGAAGGGTTTTGAGCTATCCCTTTTTGTTTTGAGCCACTCAAGAGCTCTGTCAGTGATGATGTCTGTACAATATCCCTCATAGCGCTTCCGGGTGTTATCCATCTGTATAAAATCCGGGTTATAGTAAGCTCCTTGTCCTGGTAAAATTTCCCAGTAGTCAAAGCCGGTAGGATTGCTTACGAGGTGCCACTTGCCGACAATAGCGGTTTGGTAACCGGTTCTTTGAATGAGTTGCGGAAACGTTGTCTGGCTACCGTCAAAACGGGAATTGTTATTGTCTAGAAAACCGTTCGAATGGGAGTGCAATCCGGTAAGAATACAGGCTCGCGAGGGACCGCAGATGGAATTGGCACAGAAACTATTGTGGAATATTGCTCCTTCGGAGGCGATGCGGTCCAGATTCGGGGTCGGGGCTGCTTGTGCTAAGTGGCTGCCGTATGCGGAAATAGCAGCCTCTGCGTGGTCATCGGAGAAAATGAACAGGATGTTTGGGCGCTCAGCCGCCATGGCCAAACTGCTCAAAATGCTGAGGAGGGCCTTTACTGCTGTTAATGTCTTAAATTGCATGTGCAGGATATAGAAGAGGAGGGGGACTGCTAACAAGAAGAATCGAGGTTTCTTTTTTTATTTTTTAGGCAGTTCGTCTTTCCATACCCTTAACCTCCCTTAGAAGGCGGGCAGTAATCGGGAAGAACTGCACTTGTTTGCGACAAAAGATTGACGATTGGCTGAAGGCATGGACAGTGGCACCCATTCCTGAGGGATTGGCTTGATCGATGAGTGCAGAGAAAATTCGCAATATTGCCATTATTGCCCATGTTGACCATGGTAAGACCACCTTGGTGGACCTACTGTTACAGGCTGGAGGAATGTATCGTGAAAACCAGTCTGTTGAGGAGCGGGCGATGGATTCGATGGACCAGGAACGGGAGCGGGGAATCACCATCAAGGCAAAGAATACAGCCATTCTATGGAACGGTTACACGATCAATATTGTGGATACTCCAGGTCACGCTGACTTTGGTGGTGAGGTTGAACGGGTGATGAAGATGGTTGACGGGGTGTTGTTACTTGTTGATGCTGCTGAAGGGCCACAGGCCCAGACGAGGTTCGTGTTGCGCAAGGCATTGGCACAGGGATTATCCCCAATCGTTGTGGTTAACAAGGTGGACCGCGAGTTTGCTGATCCGGCGGGTGTGCATGATAAGGTATTGGAGCTCTTTCTTGATCTAGATGCCTCAGAAGATCAGTTCGAATCACCATTTTTGTATGGCAGCGCTAAGGAAGGGTACTTTGTGCGACAGGTGGAGGATGACCGTGATGGCGTGATCCCATTGCTTGAGGCTATAGTGGAAAACATAGCTCCACCCCGCGTGGATGAGGGGGCTGCTTTCAGGATGCTGGCCAGCAATATTGACTGGGATGACTATGTGGGGCGTGTAGCGATTGGCAAAGTGCTTTCCGGACAGGTTTCAAAGGGGGATCGGATTTGGCGCATTGCCCGTAATGGTGAGCGAACGGCAGTCAAGGTTACCAAGGTTTTTCAATACACTGGAGTGGGACGATCGGAAGACTCGGCAGTGGGTGAAGCCGGTAATATCATTGGTATTTCCGGATTTGAGGATGTGGACATTGGAGAAACTCTCAGTGCGGACGAAGCTGCGGAGCCCTTGCCTTTTGTGGATATCGATCCTCCCACTGTGCAGATGCAGTTTTCCGTCAATGATTCCCCATTCAGTGGGCGAGAGGGGAAATATGTCACCTCGCGTCAGGTGCGTGATCGCCTCATGCGGGAGGCAAAGATAAACATCTCTATTGATGTCAGCGACAGTGAGCGGGCAGGTGTCTTCAATGTTGCGGCTCGCGGGGCGATGCAGATAGCAGTGCTCGTCGAGGAGATGCGGCGTGAGGACTATGAGGTTTGTGTTTCCCGTCCCCGTGTAATCACAAAGCGAGATGAGAATGATGTTTTAGTTGAGCCTTTTGAGACCCTTTATGTAGAGGTTCCTGAAGAATATGTCAGTGGGGTAATGAAGGCTCTTGCAGCCCGCCGAGCTGAAATTGTTAACATGATGGCTTCGGCTGCTGGCAGTGTCATTGAATCAACTATTCCAACCCGTGGACTGATTGGATTTGAGTTTGAGTTGCTCAATATGACCAGCGGGCACGGAATTATGTCTCATTTGTTCAAGGAGTATGCTCCGCGCGCCGGGGAAATTGCTGGTCGAACTACCGGCACCCTGGTTTCCATGGAAGATGGAGTGGCCATGGCTTATTCCCTTGATGCCCTTGAGTCACGAGGGAAGCTTTTTATTGGTGCCGGGGAGAATGTCTACGAGGGGCAAATTGTCGGAGAAAATCCGCGCAGTGATGACCTTCCCGTCAATCCAACCAAAGAAAAGCACCTTACCAATCACCGTTCTTCAGGGGACGGCAAGGGAATACAGTTGTCTCCACCTCTCAAGTTTTCGCTTGAGCGGGCCATTGAATACATCAGTGCGGATCAACTAGTAGAGGCGACCCCAAAGAATGTTCGTTTGCGCAAACGGATACTGTCTGCCACCGACAGGAAGCGTCAGGCTCGCAAGGCAGTATCCGAGTAGAGCTGGATTGCTCAATGGGATTGGCTAGTTGACTAAATGCGGTCACGGGCGCTGACCTTCCAGCTTTCACCTGTTGCCTGTCCGTTGCGCACGATGGAGGCGCTTGCATGGAGGGCGACTGTCGGACAGATGTGCTTTGGAAAGGCTAGGACGGGGGAGCTAGGTTTCAATCGAGTGGATTCTGGGCATTCAATGACAAGGTGTTCCTCACTGTGAATGATGGCTTTAGCATCAGGAAGTTCCGGAATATATACCCTTTTTTCAATAGGATTCTCGGCTGCAATTGCCTTGTGGCCGAGGTCCAAGCAGATATTAGATTCGTCTGGTTTACTGATGATACGGGTAAGGAGGCAGGCGGCAATCTCGAACTGGAGATCTGGAAAAGCGCGCGCGTAACCGATATCCCACAGCAGAGTTGTGCCAGGGCTGCATTGCCAGTCTGTTGAATCAGCCCAGATTCCGAAAGTCGGGGAACCGCTGACAATGATTTCCGGCGGGGGGTCCACGGCGGCATAATCTTCAAGCGCTCTTCTTATTGAGTTTACCTTTTTCTT
>CALCSP010000589.1 GCA_937893785.1 uncultured Verrucomicrobiales bacterium | reverse complement strand
GACGTAATTAAGACAGCTGACTGGATTATTGATCTGGGACCAGGGGGAGGTCCTGATGGAGGAACCATCGTCGCCGAGGGCACACCGGGTACGCTTATAGAAAGCAAAAAGAGTCTTACGGGTAAATACCTCTCCCCATACTTGAAGTCTGCATCCGGAAAAACTTAGATCACCCTGTCGTTACCACCATCAACCGGCACCTGCGCCCCCGTGGTTTTACCAAAAACAGATCCAGCCATGGTGGAAACCATTGCCCCCACGTCAGCCGATTTAATTTCTGCCTTCAAAAGGTTTCTGGTCTTGTATTCCTCTACAGTAATACCATATCGCTCAGCGGACCTCTTTAATGCTGCAGGCGTCCAAAGCTTCGTATCAAAAACCGCATCAGGATGTACAATATTACACCGCACACCGAATGGAGCCAACTCAAGTGCCGCGACCCGACACAGTTGAGTCAATCCTGCCTTAGCACAGGAGTAACTTGCCGCGCCGGCTCCCGGAGCATTCACATTGCGGGATCCTACAAGCACAAATGCTCCATCCAATCCCTGCTTCACATAAGGAACCGCATGCTTTAAGAGAACCTGATGACTGGTCAGGTTAACGGCAATGGATTTATCCCAATTTGCTTGATCCATATCCTGTAAATAGGCGCCTGCGGTAAAAATACCCGCATTGCTTACAACAACATCTAGCCCCCCAAATGTCCTAACCGTCTCTTCAATTGCCGCGATCACTTGGGCTTCATCAGTAAGGTTAACCACAATCCCCTTTGCGCCTATAGTTTCCATTTGCCCAATGATCTCAGGGTTTAAGTCAAGCCCCACAACTGCAGCACCATCATCAACAAGTGCCTTGGCACAGGCAAATCCGATACCAGCAGCGGAACCAGATACAATTGCCACTTTCCCTTGGTGAGGAGACTTTTGCGAAACCGCAGACCTTAACTTTGCCTGTTCTAGGTCCCAATATTCAATTTCATAGAGCTTGGAAGCTGGAAGAGGCTTCCAGCCTCCAAGTCCATTCTCTGCCCGCGAAATAGAAACCACAGTCTGCCTAGTAATATCTGATATAATTTGGGTTTCCTTAAGACTTGTGCCAAAGCACACAACTCCATAGCCCGGCCAAACCGCCCAGCGAGGCGCAGGGTCCAGCATCGTAACACCTTCACCCGAGTATTTGTCAAAATACGTCTGATATTGCTTTGCGAATAACCCAACGGAACGCTCAGCATCTGGGCCAACTATTACAGGGTTCCTCTTAGTGCGAATGACGTGGTCCGGAGTTAAAGGACCACGGCGGGCAAGAGAAGAAACATTCTTTAACTTCGAGAAAGCAACCGCATCCTTGCTTTGATCTATAGCAGCGTATACTGCCGCGCCTCGGTATTTGGAAACACAGCGTCGTAACTCAGAGAGTCCCGGTAGATCCTCCTCATAGCCCCATCTAGTTACAGTGGACTTCTTCTTTTTGGGAAGCTTCCCCTTGATGTATCTTTCAGCTCGTGATGCCAGCTTAATCATCAATTCATAACTTTTTTTTGCATCATCATGGAAAGTGAACACTCCATGATTCATTAAGACAATTCCATCGACCTTATCAAGGTCAGCACCTGCAAGTGTCTTCCTAATGGCTTTTGCCAACTCAAATCCAGGCATTACGTAGGGCACAATCAAAACCCTTTCTCCGTAAATCTCTCTGATCTTTTCTGTGGAACCGGGAGTATTGGTAATGGTTACTACGGCATCGGCATGAGTATGATCAACAAATCGGTGAGGAATAACTGCATGAACCAGGGCCTCGATAGAAGGTTGAGGGGCTTTACAATCAAGCATTGCCGCATTGCACTGAGATACCATTTCAGAATCAGTGAGGGTTTCCATATGAGCAAGCTTAAGCAGCACATCAAGCCTACAGGGAGAAAAACCATCCTTGTCGATATGGGCTAAATCATGACCGCTACCCTTGACGTATAGTATCTCCGTAGAATTCCCGAAGAAATCCTTTTCCTTGACCTTAACTGAAGTGTTACCACCACCGTGTAAAACCAAGTCTGCATTTGCTCCAAGAAGGCGCGATGAATAAACCCGCTGCGAGAGCAAGCCCTTCCCAAACTTCCTTGCATCATTATTATTCCATAAAGATCTCATTTTGATTGTTTTTTACCCCAAGAATCCCTTAAGGGCACTGTTCGGTTGAATAAAGGTTTTCCGGGAACAGAATATTTGGAGTCTACACAAAAATATCCATTTCTCTCAAATTGAAAACATTCACCGGGTAGCGCATTTTTTAATATAGGCTCCATCTTACATCCGGTTAACTCCGTTAATGCATCTGGGTTGAGCGCGTCACGCCAATCATCCTCAGCAGCAGGATCCTCGACCAAGAAAGTGCGATCATAAAGTCTTACATCAGCTTCAAAGGCTTCATTTGCCGGCACCCAATGAACGGCACCGCGAACCTTCCGGTCGACAGGATTTTTACCTAGCGTTTCCGGGTCATATGTACAGCGCAGCTCTACAACATCTCCCTCATCATTTTTGATCACCTCTTCACACCGGATGCAGTATGAATATCGTAACCTGACCTCCGCACCGGGACTTAACCGGTAATACTTCTTTGGAGGGTCCTCCATGAAATCACTGCGTTCAATGAACACTTCACCAGAAAGGGCAATCTCACGCCGACCAGCATTTGAATCTTCCGGATTGTTGACAGCACTCATCATCTCCACGTGCCCATCGCTCGGCCAGTTCGTAATGGAAACTTTAATAGGTTCCATTACAACCATACGACGTTGCGCTGTCTTGTTAAGCTCCTCACGCACGGCATGTTCAAGCAATGCAACATCCGTAACACTGTTAAACTTTGTAACTCCGACAGTTTTACAAAGACTCCTAATAGCGGCCGGGGGATAACCCCTTCGACGCAACCCCGAAAGCGTAGCCATTCGTGGATCATCCCACCCATCAACGTATTCCTCTCTAACCATCTCAAGCAGCCGCCTTTTGCTCATAAGAAAAAAAGTTGGCCGCAACTTTGCAAATTCGATTTGCCGTGGACGTAACGGCACGGGCAAATTATTTACTAACCAGTCATAAAGCGGACGATGATGCTCAAACTCAAGCGTGCACAGAGAATGAGTAATCCCCTCTATGGCATCGCTCTGCCCATGTGCATAATCATAGGTTGGATAGATACACCAGAGGTCGCCTGTACGATGATGCTTCTTGTGAAGAATGCGATAAAGAACCGGGTCACGAAGGTTAAGATTGGCGTGCGCCATATCAATCTTAGCCCTCAATACTTTTTCCCCGTCAGTGAAATCACCGAGCTTCATCCTTTCAAAAAGCGCCAAATTTTCCTCAACATCACGTTCACGATACGGACTCTCCTTTCCGGGTTCAGTCAGACTCCCCCGGTATTCACGAATTTCTGCGGCGTTTAAGTCATCAACATAAGCCTTGCCCTCACTAATCAGGTGAACCGCCCAAGCGTGAAGCTGATCAAAATAATCAGAAGCAAAGTAAAGATGTTCCTTCCAGTCAAATCCCAGCCAGCGAATGTCCTCTTTAATTGCTTCAACATATTCAGTCTCCTCCTTTGCCGGGTTCGTGTCATCAAATCGCAGGTGACACCTTGCCCCGGAATTGGAATGCTCTTGAGCAATGCCGAAATTCAGACAAATAGACTTTGCATGCCCAATATGGAGGTATCCATTGGGTTCAGGTGGAAAGCGGGTCACGGCAGTCTCATGTTTGCCGGAAAGAATGTCATCTGCGACAATTTCGCGTATGAAATCCTTCTTGGAATTTGACTCGTGTTGTTTTGCCATTGTTTTGAACCGCGCTAGTATGACACACACAAACCGTGACGCCACTTCCATTTGAATACTAACGTAAAAATGAGAAGGCACTTAAAGCTTGCAAGAGAAAACAAAACCGCAAAACACACTAGAAATTAAACGCAGGTTATCTGTGTTTTTGGCTTGTTAACATTTAAACAGAAGGGTTATCCCCCCGATCTCTCAAATCAGAGCAATCTTATGACTCACATAGATATTCGCCCAGCTAATGCTTCCGATATTCCTGAAATTCACTCTCTTCTCATGGAGTTAGCCGTCTTTGAAAAGATCGAGCATCTCGTGGAAGCAACAGCAGAATCCACTCATCATGCGCTGTTCGGAACCTCCCCCACGGCCAACGCACTCGTTGCAACAGTTGAAGCGAATGTCATTGCGACAGCTGTCTATTTTTACAATTACTCAACTTTCATCGGTCGACAAGGGCTCTACCTTGAGGACATTTATGTGAAACCAGAATACCGTGGTCAAGGCACAGGCAAGCGCCTTCTGACTGAACTGGCAAAAATTGCTGCCGAGAGGAATTGCGGAAGAATGGAGTGGACCGTTCTAGATTGGAACACCGGAGCGATTGAATTCTACGAAAATCTCGGCGCACAAGTCCTTCCAGAATGGCGCATCGTACGACTTTCCGCAGACGGAATTAAATCGCTAGCATCCACTTAAACCGAGTCAATTAGCGAAAGCCTTGCCTTGATTTACACTCGTACACTTGCCGGATTCG
>CALCSP010000588.1 GCA_937893785.1 uncultured Verrucomicrobiales bacterium | reverse complement strand
TTGACGTGGAAAATCGGAGCCTCAATCATCTTGGCGATATCAGTGCAATAGGCCGACGATCGCGCATCCTCAGGCCGTGTGGTAAAGCCTATTTGGTTATTAATCACCAAGTGGAGCGTACCCCCCGTACGATATCCAGGAAGTTGGGAAAAATTCAGGACTTCAGCCACTGACCCCTGCCCGGCAAAAGCCGCATCACCATGCAACAAAACCGGCAAAACCCTCGCACGCTCCTCAGTGTCAGAAAGGAGTCGCTGTCTGGCACGTGCCATCCCCTCAACAATGGGATTGACCGCCTCAAGGTGACTCGGGTTCGGAGCAAGTAGTATATTGACTTCACGACCTCCTACCATACGGTTCGTTTCGTAGCCTAGGTGATATTTCACATCACCGTCTCCACCAGCTAACTCGGGCACATAGTTCTCCGCGAATTCGTTGAATAGAACGCCAAGAGGCTTGTTGAGAAAGTTAGCCAAGACATTCAACCGGCCACGATGAGCCATCCCCATGACGAGTTGCTCAACTCCCATTCCTGCAGCCTTAAGCAACATGCTCTCCAAAGCAACAATAGCAGACTCGCCGCCCTCAAGGCCAAATCTTTTTTGAGCTACGTATTTCTTGTGGAAAAATTGTTCAAATTCTTCTGCCCGTATCAACCATTGCAATACCCTCTGCTTGGTTTCTAAACTTGCACTCCACGCCCTAGGCCGTTGCTCTACCTTGTCGCGAACCCAGTGCCTTATCGTGCTATCCTGGATGTGCATAAATTCAAAACCAACCTTACCACAGTAGATCTGTTGCAGGCGACCCACCATCTCGGCAAGTTTCATTGGCTTTCCTCCATCAAAAAAACGGCTTGCTACCTCCTCCTGTAAATCAGATTCAGCAAAGCCAAACTCCTCATGAGCAAGGCAAGGATTAACCGGTGGGTCCAGACTTAACGGATCTAGCCATGCCTCGGTATGACCAAGGCTACGATAATTGTATAGCATCCTGACAACCCCGGCTCGAAAAGCGGCATCAACCTGCGTCACTCGCAGGGAATCATTATTAGCTGTTCGGGGACCAGATTTTTGCTTATCCGCTTTGGTCTGCGCGGCTCCGAGCGCAAAGCCCTCAAAGAATGCAGCCCACTCAGAATCAACTGCCCCTGGATCCTCACGCCATAGAGCATAATTCTCCTCCAAGAGATCGGCATTCAATCGCGCAGCAACACTGGAATTCATCTTGTAAGAAACAATCTCAAATTTGCTTTTCAGGACTTCTAGGCGGAATCAGTAAAAAGACCAGCATTTACTCTATTAAAAAATTTATGCGTAAACGCGGTTATCTGTTAAAATAAGGATTCTTCCACCCCATTTTCATCGCCGCAGAAAACACCGGGCATCCGGAACTCCTTAATGATCAAAGTATCCAACCTTACCAAACGCTTCGTAGGACGCACA
The DNA here is from genome assembly GCA_937893785.1 of uncultured Verrucomicrobiales bacterium. Classification (GTDB taxonomy): domain Bacteria; phylum Verrucomicrobiota; class Verrucomicrobiia; order Verrucomicrobiales; family DEV007; genus CACIUL01. Next base: position 6,046 of record CALCSP010000588.1, on the reverse strand, counting down.
GCGGTGGATGCCATTTCCTTCAATGTGGAACCAGGGGAAATCGTTGGTTTTCTGGGGCCAAACGGGGCTGGAAAGACCACAACCATCAGAATCCTTACTGGTTACATGCCCGCGACCTCGGGAAGTGCAACGGTTGCCGGCCATGATATTTTTAAGGATTCTCTGAAAGCTCAGCAACGCATCGGTTACATGCCGGAAAATGTACCGCTTTATGACGACATGCGAGTAAAGGAATATTTGCGATTCCGGGCATTATTAAAGGGAATGAGGGGCCGAGAGGCAAAAAACGGCATTGCGGAGGCAATCGACCTCTGCGGTCTCACAGACATGAGAGGCAAGATGATAGGAACCTTGTCCAAAGGTTACCGCCAAAGAGTGGGACTAGCCGATGCTTTAATCCATAACCCCGAACTTCTCATCCTGGACGAACCCACCAATGGACTTGATCCAAACCAAATCCGCAGAGTTCGCAAGTTAATTAAGCAGTTAGGTCTCTCTCATACCATTTTAATCTCCACGCATATCTTAAGCGAAGTTGAAATGACCTGTGACCGGGTGATTATTCTTGATCGAGGGAAAATACGAGCAGCAGACACACCAAAAAACCTTATCAGACGCCTGCGCACTGCTGGCCATATCAGTGTCGAAATCAATGCCGCTGCGGGCGCAGTTGCGGATGCTATTAAAAAGATCCCGCGAGTCAAAAAAGTCATCAAGGAATCCACAGAGAAAGAATGGACTAAGTTCACGGTTCGCGCTGAGTCCGGGACAGATGTACGGGAAGACATTGTAAACCTTGCTAATACAAAAAACTGGGCTTTACGTGAGATTCACAGTCACGGGGCATCACTAGAAGACGTGTTCGTCGAGTTAACTCAATCCCCACAGACCGACTAATCCCACAAACAATGGCATTCTCGATAACCGCCTGTGTCCTGCTGGGCATAATTATTCTGTGTCTGTTAAAGTTTCTTGCAGCTGGAACAGGACTAATTCTCCTCGGCAAGGAGCTTAGATCTTTTTTCTTTTCACCTATTGCGTGGGTCGTACTCGCCTTGGTGATGCTTCTCAACGGGTTATCCTTTACCGCTGCACTGGCTGATTTACGTGAAGGTGAACGAAGCGTCACGCTAACTGCTTACACGTTTAACTCAATTCAATTCTGGTTGGCATACTTCTTCATTTTTCCGGTAATTACCATGCGACTTTTTGCCGAGGAACAAAAGCTAGGCACTATTGAAACATTGCTTACCGCCCCGGTTACTACAATCCAACTGCTTTTGGCCAAGTATCTTGCTGCCCTCTCATTCTACATCATACTCTGGCTACCGAGTCTTCTCAATTTCCTCCTTTTCCAAATGAACTCAGTCGATGATCATGCTTCGATTGGCTCACTAGCCGGCAGTTATACAATCATTTTTCTTGTTGGCATGTTCAATATTGCAATCGGCTGCCTTGCATCTGCCCTGACCAAAAATCAACTGGTTGCCGCGATGACATGCTTTACCTTCTGCCTGTTGCATTTTTTGCTTGGCTTTATCCTACAAAACCTATCGGTTCCGGATGCATTTAGGGAAACTGTAACCCATTTCTCCACCCAGATACATGTCAGGGCATTTATTGACGGGCTTATCGACACCCGGCAAATCATCTACTATACCAGTTTTTCCATCCTTTTACTCACCATTACCTATCACGTATTGGAATTCCGGAAATGGAAAGTCTAACCAATGCCCGACAAAGAAAATACAGGGCAACCAAAAGCCCAAAGCGACAATGAGCCCCAAACCGGTGATTCACCGGATAAGGCCATCAAGCGCAGCAATATTGCATTCAATGTCACCATTCAAGGTGTCTGTGCCCTCGTTTTGTTTTTAATGATAAACCAGTTATCGATGCGCCCCGGGGGGCATAAACGCTGGGACCTAAGTGCTGCAAAAAAATACAGTATCTCTGAAGACACAAAGGCATACTTGGAACGTCTGGACAACAAGGTCACCCTGACCATGGCCTTTCAAAGTGAGTCGAAAATCCGTAACCAGCTAAAGACGCTGCTGGATGAATATGACCGACTGGGGGGCAGCCAAGTCAAATTCGAGGATTTTGACCCTTTCCGTGACAAGGACAAGGCACTGGAAATATCCAACCGCTACGAAATGGATATCGACCAAAATGCTGTCTTTGTTGAAGTCGATGGCAAGATCAAAAAAATCACCGAGCCCGACATGCTGGATGATAACGGCAGAATATTCACAGGAGAAGCGGCAATCACCTCAGCCATGCTGGCAGCCACGGAGCACCGGCCCAAGAAAGTTTACCTGATTGCTGGCAAGGGCAAATTCAAGGAAATTAATGGGCGCACAGCCCTAGAGGAACTTTACTCGCTGAGTAAAAGGCAATTCTTTGAATTAAGTGAGCTAACCCTCGGCAACATTACACACGTGCCACATGATGCCGATGCACTCATATTTATTAACCCGGAAACGGACCTGTCTCCCTCTGAGGTTGCCGTGCTTACTGATTACTGGGAAAATATAAGGAAATCCACCGGCCTCGTACTGCTACTCAATCCCGCAACAGAAATGCCGAACTTCTACCCGTTTCTGGAAAAGCATGGAGTCAGAGTGGACAATGACTACCGACTCCTTTTTTCCCAAACCACCGGTATAGGAGGCACTCAAAAAATATACTCGGTTCAAAGTAAATATCTGACAGGTTCCCCAATTACATCAGGCAGTGCGGGTTCCCTTACCACTTTTAACGGACAAACATGCCCGATCAGTATCAGCAAGGAAAAGGAAGCTCTTGCAGCAAAAAGCATTGTCCCCCGGCCGTTACTGGAAGCTGATCCGCAATTCTGGGGCGACCGCAACCACACAGAACCTGTCCCCACGCTGGACCCCCTAGATAAAAAAACTCCTATCTACACTGCTGCATCCGTCGAGAAAGGGGGCTCTGATGACGCAGTGGTCAAACTGAAGAGCTCAAGGATGGTGATTATTGGTAACTCGACATTATTGGACCCCATCCCCACTCGCTCCAATGCAAAATTTGTAATGAATGCCATTAACTGGACTCTAGACCGGGAGGAACGAATTGACATTATGCCTTCCCGAGTCACCAACTTCCGAGTCAATATGCCTGCCGAAAAATACGGCAATCTGGTTTTTCTCGTTGTGATCCTGCTGCCCGCAGCAGCCTTCCTCTTTGCTGTATTCGTCTGGAGCAGCCGCAGAAACTAGTCACGCCTTACCCATAAATACCAATTCCATGACCACTCGCACGACAGCAATTTTTGCCACCATTACCGTGGTCGTAGCTGTCTACATGTTTGTCATTGACCGCAATTTCAATGACTTAGAAAACCGTAACTTCAGTGCCATCCCAGTATCGAATACCGAGGACATTGGCGAAGTAAAGATTGCCAGTGCAAGCGGTACCATAATCCTGAAACGCGACCTTAAGGATAAGGACAACTGGAACATGACCTCTCCAGTAAATGACCGGGCAGATGCGCAGCAAGTGGAGGAATTGTTAACCACTCTAATTAACCTGAAGAAACAACAGGACATCAAAGGGGAAAATTCGCCATCCATTGAGACAATGGGGCTCAATGAACCAGGACTTAAGCTGACCCTAACGGCAACAGATGGAAAGCTGCTCGGCGTCCTTAAATTCGGGAATGATGCCGGTTTTGTTGATTCTATTTATGCGCAATGGGAAGAGGACACCCCGTTCGCCTGCTGGTCTGATGCACGGGTTCTGGCAGAAGTGGCACATGATGCGCTACGCGATATACGATTGCTTGCTATACCCGTTGAAAAAATGTGGCGAATCAAAGTACAACAGGGCACGGAAGCTTCACTTGTCGTTGAAAGCAAACCTGAAGCATCTCCATGGATTATTACCAAGCCATTACGCACGGGAGCCGACCCTGATGCAGTTTCTGAAAGGCGATCGCTCATTGCCAACCTTAGTGCTAGCGGCTTCATCGATACTCCTGATAGCGAAGTGACAGCGGCATTTGCCACTGGTTCAAAAACAGTATCTGTCTGGAGACGAGCAATCACCGGCGCTGTGCGCCTGCAACTGGCTAAATCTCCGGATGGTAAAACTGGATACGCAAAGGTATCTGACAGGACGCCCGTATTCCGCATTGATCCAAAACTAATTGATGACATCGGCATCAATCCCAATGAATTGCGTGACAAACGCCTGATGCCATTCAACCCAAAATCCGTATTGGCCATCGAGATCGATGCCAAGCCCAATCATAAAGTTTCCCTGATGCAAGACAACAACGGTTGGCAGGTAATTGAATCCGGTAAAAAGACACAAGCCAACCGGCAGCGAGTTTACAGGATGCTCAAAGCGCTGTCAGTCGAGCAAGTTCGCGATTTTATGGCTGATGCCGCCATTGAACTCAGCCCTTATGGACTGGATAAACCCACTCTTTCCCTAACCATCACAACCATCCAGCAGGACCCCGAAAACCCAACAAAAGATGACGGTTCCCCAAACCTAATCAGTGCAGCAAAAACCCTGTTGGTAAAAGGGCAGGTCGCAAAAAACCAAGATATTATCGAATATTACGCAACCGTCAAAGGTAGCGGAACGGTAGTGCGTCTCAGTCCAGCTTTTCCGCCAATCATCCCCATTCGTCCCCTCGACTTCAAAACGCTTTACCTATGGCCGAGTTTCAACCTCACCAACCTTCGCTCCATCAAAACTTCAAAACCACCACAACCGGAACTAAATCTAGAATATTTCCATGAAACCAATGAATGGAAAGGTAACCTTGCCGGAGAGGACATTTCGGCACGTATAGACACAGGGCAAGCCCTGAAGCTTGCTCAACAACTCAGCCTTCCGATTCGTGCCACTCGCTGGTTGAGCAAGAACCCAGGAGATGGCGAAATCGCATTACTTAACCCTATCAGGCGGATTGAATTCGTTCTTGCTGATGCAAAAGGAGAACAATACCCCTATAAAATCGACATTGCCCCTATTAACCCTGATGGCGCAAACACGCTTTTCTACGCACGGGTCAATAACAACCCTGAAATGTGCGTTATTGATCGGCTCAACTTTGAAATCCTCGACTTGCCGATCATTCGCGCAACCTCACCAGTATTGTCAAACACTCCGTCTGCCGAGTAGCCAGCGGACTTGTCAAACCATTAACCATTTGCAGTAAAGCAATCTTAGAATACGCAAAGCGACACGTATTCTTCTATGTTTTTGCTGAATAAATAGTGGCCACTCCAGGAAACAGTGACCAGTATCTCGTTCTGAAAAACCCAGCCGTTTCTAGCAAACGACACATTTTTTTGCCCGAAGGAAATGTCTCGATACTGCCGCCAAGGTAGCGATACGCTGCACGCTTACCGGTAATCATCCCGGCAATGAATGGTAGGAGAGTATGGAGATAAAAGCGGTAAATGAAACGGATAAACTTTGAACGCGGTAACGAGAAATCCAGAATAACCAATTCTCCTCCCGGCTTTAACACCCGCTCCATCTCTCTGAGTGCTTTTTCCCAGTCTTCCATGTTACGCAAACCAAAACATACGGTTAATGCGCAAAACTCACCATCGTCGAAAGGTAAATTAAGAGCATCAGCAAGCACTGTCTCCTTCAATCCGCGCTGGTTCGCCTCCTCAAGCATTGGTTCACAAAAATCAGTACCTATAACCTCTACCTCGGGACAGACCCGCTTAATTTCAATGGCCATATCCCCGCTGCCTGTGGCCACATCAAGAACCCTTTTCGGTGACATTTTGCGAACCATTCGTGCCACCCGTCGCCTCCAAAGGATATCAATACCCAGACTTAATACATGGTTGGTTACCACATACCGATCAGCGATACCTGCAAATGCATTCTTAACATATTCGGGGTCCTGCATAGCTACAGCCTAGATACTCAGCGAAAATCGCCACCATGCAACAAGTCAGACTAGGGTGGAAAAAGTGCTCACGAGATGACTCGAACATCCACGGGGTTGCCCCCACTAGAACCTGAATCTAGCGCGTCTACCAATTCC
>CALCSP010000587.1 GCA_937893785.1 uncultured Verrucomicrobiales bacterium | reverse complement strand
ATCGGCATGCTCCAGCTGTTCAGGGCAGAATGCTTGAGCAGGTTGGATGGGACAAGCCTAGTAGTTTCTCAAGGCGTGGGGATCTCATCTCGGTAGGATTCCTGCACAAGGCCAAAGACGCGGGTTTCTTTGACCTTCAGATCAAGATGACGGGAGGAGAAATAAAGATTGAGCAAATGTTTCAGGCGATTCCCTGATTACTTAGTTGGTTCCGGTATTGGGATGGAGTGATTTTTTCAATACGCGTAAAAACCTTGTAGAGATGGTCAGCGTTACGGAACCCACATTCCCTAGCAACGGTTTTTAGAGGGGAGGTTGACTCGATCAGGTGACGTTTCACCCTGGCAATCCTTAGTCGCGTGATTTCTCCTGCCACACTTTTGTTGAGCGATTGGTGAAACTGGCGTTCAAGGCTACGTCGGTTGATCCCGGTTTTATTTGCGACATCATTGACCTTGATAGGTTTGTGGGCATTTTCTGAAATGAATCGTAAGGCTCGAGAAACAACCGGGTGATCAGCCGCATAGGAGTCTGTAGACTGGCGGGGGACAATGGTATTAGGCGGTATTAATATTGGGTTGCTGGGACATTTTTCTCCGAGCATGAGTTGATCGAGTAGCTTTGCAGCACGGTAACCTACTTTCTCAAAGTTTAGGTCAATGCTGGTGAGTGTGGGACTAGGTGAGGCACATATCGTTTCTTCATTAGAGCTTCCGATAATGCCAAGATCTTCCGGAATACTCAGACCTTTTGCGCGACAAACATCAATCAGGTAGCGGCAATAGAGGTCATTCACCACAAAAATACCCACTGGAGGGCGAAGAGTCGCCAGCCATTTCTCCATACCCAAAATAAGGTTTTTCCATCCTTTTGTAGTTGTTGTGGCACCCCGACGCAAAAAGCGGAAGGCTGAGCAATCCAAGCCCTCCTTATTGAGGCGATTACGAAAACCGGATAGCTGGGATACGGCATCCTTGTCACGGGAGAAGCCTAGGTAACCAAATCGCTTGAATCCGCGATTTAACAAATGCTCGGCAGCTATTTTTCCAGAAACATCAAACTCAGGAAATACACTAGGTAGCCCCTTGACGGGAGAGTTCATCCAAAGATTCACCACTGGTATGTTCATACGATCAGCTGTTGTGGCTAATGATGTTGTGGTTCGCGCCAGAATACCATCGAAAGGGGGTGCCCCATTTTCTGTTTCCAAGAAGCTTGCTGTTGACGGAGTGATGGAGCATTCCCACCCCGCTTTGTCAGCGTAGCGTTGGCATCCCGCATAAGTTTCCAAGTGACGCTTAAATCCCCATTCCATCTCCAAGGCTATCGCAACGCGTTTTGCTTTCTTCTGCTTCATTGATGCTAGTGAAGCTCTTCGCTTTGCTTATGGCAAACACTTAGTGTCGCAAAAAAGCTTTAAATATACGCAAAAAGGATACCCTATTATTTTGCCGAATATCTAGAATGACTTTAAATAAATGAATCACCAATAGAAAAAGTAATGACGAGGCTGAATCATTTTATCAAAGTTCTTTTGTCAGTTTTTACACTGGCAGCAATCAATTGCACTCTTTCGGCAGGAGAACTGCCTCGCCCGGACGGTAAAGATGCAGACATGAGCAAACCGGTACAGGTCTACATCCTCCTGGGCCAGTCGAATATGCTTGGTTTCGGAAAGATTAAGGGAGGAGAAGGTTCACTTGAGTATGCGGTTAAGGAAAAAGGACTCTATCCTTATCTCGTGGATGCGTCCGGCAAATGGACTGAGCGTAAGGACGTTCGCAATGTCCGCGTGATGGGGAGCGGGACGGGAGGCATGAAGCAGTTTAATAACGAATGGATGACTATAGCAGGTCGGGCGATTGGACCGGAAATCGGTATCGGGCACTATGTTGGCCAAGTTACCGATGCTCCTGTAATGATTCTCAAGAGTTGTATTGGGAACCGTGCCCTTGGCTGGGATCTCCTTCCTCCAGGAAGCGAGAGCTTTGAGTTTACTGACAAAAAAGGCGTTACTTGGGTGCATCCTGGCTATAAAGGGAGCCCAGAGCGTTGGAAAAAGGGTGAGGAGCCAAAGAAGATTGGCTGGTATGCCGGCACACAGTATGATGGTGATATTGCTCGAGCCAAACAGGTCCTTTCCGAACTCGATAAGTATTACCCGGGAGCCAAAAAATACGAGGTGGCCGGTTTTTTCTGGTGGCAGGGAGACCGTGACAGCCGCAGTCCAGCACTTTCAAGTCGCTATGAAAAGAATTTGGCGCATCTCATCAAGACCTTGCGCAAGGAATTTGATTGCCCTAATGCGAAGTTTGTCTGCGCCTCGCTAGGTCAGACGAAGGAAGGTGCTACTGATGGTGGTGGCAAGATTCTTGATGCAATGAAAGCAGTTGACGGTAAGTCCGGAAAATATTCTGAATTTAAGGGAAATGTGGCCAGTGTTTATACGCATCCGCTTTCCAAGGGGGGCAGTTCTGGTGGTCACTATGGTGGAAATGCAGAGACCTACATGAATGTGGGTGAGGCCATGGGTAAGGCGATGGTTGAGCTCTTGAAGCAGAAATAACTTGGCGGAAAATCCCGAGTTTCTCTGCGGTTCGGATCATTTTGATCAGTATGGTAAAAATTTTCAGGAAGATCGGATGATTCCACTCCTGATTATAGACCGGTAGATTCGTGGGGTTTCTGCCGGTCTTCTTTTTTGTGATGTGATGACAATTATGAATGGGACATGCGATTTATGAATAACAAAATCATTGGCTTAAAGTGCCGGCTTCCAAGGTTGGTGTTATTACTTTTTGCCCTCACTTCATCTCTTTTTCTGACTGGGTATTGCGAGGCTTCAAGCAAGCCCATTCAAGTTTTTATTCTTTCCGGTCAGTCGAATATGGTAGGCGCTGGCAAAGTGGATGGCGGTAGTAGTCGCTGGGGGGATCAATTCATCGATCCAGTAGTTTCTGTATACAAGGGGGACTATGAGCCGGACACGAACTATGACTCAATGGAGCCTATCAAGACCTTGCCGCTCAAATCATTTGGTGGTACCGAGCCGACGCCCTATCCGGGTGGTGGTGTTCAAGTGACGAGGGGATATATCCAAGTCAAGGAAAGTGGAATCTACGAGTTTCGCCCCGGTTATGGTGGTTCCATGGATAACATCATGGAGGTTGCTGGCAAGGTGGTGCACCGAAAAGAGGTCGGTCAGGATCCTGTTCGAAATGAGGTCAGACTTGAAGCTGGCAAGAAGGTTGCTTTCAAAATTACCTACATGACCAAGGATGCCAATGGCTTGGGATGGATTGTCAGAATGGACGTGCCTGGGACCCTGTCGACCCTGGTGAAGCACAAGGGAATGTATCCTTACTTAATGAATGATCTTCATCAGTGGGTGGCACGTGATGATGTGTGGTATAGAGGTGTTATTGCTGCAGCTGGAAGCAGGTGGTTGGGTGTGAAGGATGGCCGTATTGGTCCGGAGCTGGGATTTGGACACGTTATAGGAAATTACCTTGATGAACCAGTCTTGATACTTAAGACCTCACAGGGCAATCGTTCGTTATCATGGGATTTTCTCCCGCCTGGCAGTACCAGATTTGAGTATGGAGGAGAGATTTATGCCGGTTACAAGGATTCTCCCTTGTCATGGGAAAAGGGTACGGATCCGAAGCCAATTAGCTGGTATGCCGGCAAGCAGTATGATGATTGCTTTGGGGCTGCTCAAGAAGTGCTCAAAAACTTTGACCAAGAGTTTCCTCACTGGAAGGGTCGCGGGTACAAGATCGCCGGATTTGCTTGGTGGCAGGGTGACAAAGATCGTTATAATGAAGCGCATGCTTTTCAATACGAGAAGAATCTTGTGCACCTGATCAAGACATTGCGAAAAGAGTTCAAAGCCCCTGGTGCCAAGTTTGTTGTTGCGACTCTAGGTCAAACCGCTAAGGATGCGCCTTCTGGCAACGAAAAGCGTATCCTCGATGCTCAGCTCGCTGTCGACGGAGACTCAGATCGATACCCGGAGTTCAAGGGAAATGTTGCCACTGTTTATACGCATCCGCTCAGTCAGGGTGGAGCTTCCAATAGTCACTACGATGGAAATGCCCAAACCTATATGGACATTGGATCCGCTATGGGAGATGCCATGGTTGAGCTGTTGAAAAAAGAATAAAGCAGGTAATGCGAATATTCATAAAGCGCTCGTAAAGGTCGTAAGATACTTATTTTTCCTGAAGCAAAGGTTTGGGATGAAACGCTTAATTCGCTTGGCTCTGAGTCTATTTCTTGGAGCCTTGGCCTTGTTATCTATTTTTGGTTTCTTGGCAAGCTTTGAGCCACTTGAGTTACGTATCCGCATAATCTGGCGGGTCGTTTATATTGTGATGTTTGTTGCCTCAATGGCTGGTCTATTAAGAATGAATTTGTGGGGAAAAAAATAACCTTGTCGACAATTAATGAATGTCATGAAGTCTAAGAATGATCGCGCATTTATGCTCACTGCCATTTTGGTATTGAAAGTTAAATTAATGTTTTTTGTGAGTGGCGTAATAGCTACCGATGTGCCTGCCTTTTTACCGGCACCTGATTCAACTCCGCCGTCTGATGGCAAGGTCAAGGTCTACATTCTGGCGGGACAATCCAATATGGTTGGCTTTGGTTACCTGCAGGGTGCCAGGCCGGTTTACCCGAGTATTTATCTCTCTGCGGATCCCAAGATCAAGGTCGGTCGCATGCCGGTCGGAGCATCGGCACTGCTTAAACATGGAGTTTATCAGGGTGCTGGCTCGGAAGCGCTATCGGGGGGGCGGGTGTTTCTTTACCCAGTGGGTTTTCAGGATGGCAAGGATTTCAGTGAAGTGACGCCCGTTAAAGAGGGCACGGTGCAACTGGGCACGGTGGATGTTGAGTTGCCGTCTCTTAAAGGTCCTCACACGGTGGTTGTGAAGACTTTTATTGACGTGCCCATGAGTGGAAAACACGAGGTTCATGTGGGGTTTGGTGCAAGTGCCCATGCTATTGCCTCGATTGAAGGTAAAGAAGTATATCGTAAGGACGTGGGAAAGGATGAGGTTGTTACTGCCGTATTCCTCGAGAAGGGAAGGCGTTATCCTTTGAACATTACCTATATGAAGGGAGGGTCGGCTGCCTTGTGGCTCAAACATGTTGACCTTAAGGGGCGTGGTGATCTGGCTTCCTTGAACAAGGAGGGGAAATATACCTGGTTTGCCGATAAGGATGGCAAATGGACTGTTCGCAATGACGTTACTTACTGGGAGACACGTATTTCCAAGGAAGGTCGTGGCGGTCCACTATCCACCACTTCCAATGGCAAATTCATCGGGCCGGAAGTCCCCTTCGGCTACGTAATGGGAGCCTATCACAATGAACCGGTTTTACTCATTGAGTCTTCTATGGGAAATCGGGCTCTGAGTTTTGATTTCAGGCCACCCTCAAGTGGCAAGACCGAGGAGGAGAAGGCCAACAAGTTCTGTGGATTGGAGTATGACTTGATGGTTGAGGGAGTGAAAAAGACTCTTAAGGACATCGACAATATTGTACCCAACTATAAGGGGCAGGGTTACGAGATGGCCGGCTTTGTCTGGTTTCAGGGACATAAGGACAAAAATGTTCCGAAGGCAGTGTATTCAAAACATCTTGCAAATTTGATCAAGGACTTGCGTCAAGAGTTCAAGACGCCAAAGATGCCTGCAGTCGTGGCTACTGTGGGGTTTGGCGGAATGGATATGGATCCCGGGCATTTCATGACATGGGAGGCTCAGATGGCGGTAAGTGATGCAAGCCAGTATCCTGAATTCTCTGGTAATGTTGCCAGCGTGGATACCCGAGCGTTCTGGCGTTCTCGGGCAGAATCCCCTACCAATACTGGTTACCATTATAATCATAATGCCGAGACCTATATTCTGACCGGTGATGCTATTGGGCGCGCCATGGTGCGCCTGCAGGGCGGTAAGGCGGAGGATTTGAAAATCAGCAAAGGGTCGCATCAGCATCCCGATGTTAAGACGATCTTTTCTGATTCGGTCACTGGCAACTTTAACAAACGAGGACCACACTATCCGCCGGATTATTACAGGGAAATGGGTCAAGCGCTCAAGCCGATCATCATGGAGGATATGGTTGCCGGATTTCTGGAGTCTGCTTTTGCACCGAACAGCCGTGGGAACCTTAAGGGTATTGTTACCGGGGCAAAGCCGGACAAGATGCCAATTGACATTCGCAGTGAGCTTGATGTTCTCATGGAATACTACGATATCGCCGGAGTTTCGGGCCACGGGTGGAAGCCCTTCGGTCCGGAGATGCGATCAGCCAACTGGTCCTATTACAGTTTTGATCCACCCGAAAAACAGGAAGCTGAAAAGAGTGATCGTTACCGTAAGATTACCCTACCTCAGGGAATGGAGGAGTGGTTCACTCCCAGCTTCGACCCAGCCAAGGCTGGATGGAAAACGGGTCGATCTCCCTTTGGGAGGATGGGCGCTAAACTTGACCGACGACGTCCAAGTTGCAACGGGGCATTTTGCGGTTGCAGTGAAATTCCAGCTACATTTTGGGACAAGGAGGTGTTGCTTATGCGTCAAACCTTTAATGTTCCCGCAGTTAAAAAAGGCCATGCCTATCGCCTGATTTTGGGGGGGGCGGGGTGCGATCGTTCCGGCGAGGGTTTTGCTATTTACGTGAACGGTAAGCTCCTGACGGAGGTTTCCGGTGGTTTCTTCCGCTATTCCGGTGTTCGTGGCGCTTACCTATACGAGGATATCTTGCCTGAGTTCAAAGGCGGCAAAGTTACCATTGCTGTCATCAATTTCCTGCGCTACACACATTTCCGTAATAAAACGACTTATTTTGGACCGCACCCAGACTATTACAGCAAGCCGGTTCCTCCCAATGGTCATGTTACCCTCTGGATGGAGGAGGCCAGGCTTTCTACTGATACTCTCAAGGCCTCGATGGGGAAGGATTAGGCAGATCGCATTGTGTTGTTCCTTGCCACGACTTCAGGGTTGTTTATGCTTCTTCTGCCTCAAGGGGATGATGAAGCCTGAGCAATAATGAAACGGAGAGTGTGGCAGTGGTTTTTCTTTACGGTGCTGGTGTGTTCGCTGGCACTTGCCTCTTTGTTTTTATTTGAGGATTCTGTTGCTGACTATTTCTTTGAGTTGCTGGAATCCTGGCGCGACCTGTGTGCCCATATCACTCCTGATGAATGGCAGGTGCAGGGCAATATCCTTCTTGGTTTGGTATGGCTCTTTACCGGCGTGCTTGCTTATTCGATGTTGATCGGGTTGTGCTGTGTCATCCTGCTGGCATTTGTGCAGGAATTATTCAGGCGAGTTGCGGGTAAAAAACCGCATGAATCTCAGTGAAGTAAGCGCAGATTTCTGGCCATTAACCAATGGGAAAGCATCTCCGAATTTTTTGGTTTTTAATTCTGTGTAATTCTGCCGGATTCTTTACCCTGTGTGCCATTTTGGCTTACGTCGCATACAATCATTCCGGTCATACCGGGTTTAATCCCTACCATGCCCTTACCGTCTTTGTTCCCATCGGGTTCATGGGCCTGATTTCTTTATTGATATCTTCTCACTCGCAGTTTCATCAGTGGCTTTCGGTTTTAGCCATCCTTATTGGTTTTTTTGGAGTGTTGCTCTTAATCTATCTTGATCAAAGTAATACTCTCCTGAGATATGAGGTATGGATCGACCGGGGGATGCCGTAAAGATGAAAGATGTGATTGTATTAATTTTTGCCGGCGTGCTTGCGGGGTGAAAAAAAATCTAATAAATGGTGACGGCTATTCGTCGTGACATAATAAGCAGTGCATCACCTGTTATTTACATCTCGATAATCCGATAGGAATTACAGGTAATCATTCCTAATAAAATACCAAATCCCCGCAAATTGATGAAACTTCTAACCCGAAAAACAACGCTCTTATCTGTCCTATTGACTGGCCTTTTTTTGTGCCATAAGGCGCAGGCTGAGAAAGCGCCCTATACTAAAAAGCAACTAGAGAAAGTTGCCACACACGTTGTGGTCGGCAAGGTGCAGGCCATCTATTCCTTTACCGAGCGAGAGGGTAAATATGAATATATCCGTAAGGTGGCGGAGGTGCAGGTTGAGGAACTTGAAAAGGGGAAGGGTCCGGAACGCTTGGTTTATGTGCGATACTTCGACCGGGATTGGAAAGGATTTGGACTGGTTCCGGCCGGGGGAGGTTCCTATGGATCACAGCCCCAAAAAGGTAATACTTACCGCTTCTATCTTGCCTGTGATTCCTATGACGGATGGTCAAAGGAGGGGGCGCAGGATGGCGGCTACAACGTGGTTTATGCCAATGGAGTGCAGCCTGTTGAGGAATAGGGGATAGGCCATTTGATTAACTGCGACTATTGTTTTTTTGGCTTTTTCTTTTTTTTGATTCCTTGGCAGAGGGAGCGTTTGTTTTCGGAAACCATCTGGCCAACTCCTTCTTCAGTTGCGCATATTTTGGCTTGTTGGCAAGGTTGCTCCATTCATTGGGATCTTTTTTGTGATCATAAAGTTCCTCGGATCCATCGGCATATCGGATGTAGCGCCACTGGGTGGTTCGCAGGGCATGGTTATTACGTCCATAGGTGGTGAGTGCCGGTCGATCCCGTTTTGATGTTGGATCAGCCAGTAAGGGTACTAGGCTTTGTCCTTCCAATGCCTTGTTTTCGCCCAGTCCACAGAGATCAACGAGCGTGGGATAGATATCGATTAGCCCCACCGGTTGATCCACACGCATCCCGGATCGTGTCCCTTGTGTCAGTGCCCCGGATATGCCCTTGGGGACCACAAACATAACCGGCGTGCGGCCGGCGCGTTCCCACAAAGTGAATTTTCGCCAGTGCTCCTTTTCGCCCAGATGCCACCCATGGTCCGTCCAAAGCACGATGATGGTATTTTCAGCATGGGGGCTTTTCTCAAGGGCTGAGAGCACACGCCCCACCTGCTCGTCTGCAAATGCAACGGAAGCTAGGTAACCATGCACGGCTTTTTTCCACTGTTGATGCTTGTTGACCTTAGCGTGGTCGCCTTGCGGCTTGGCCATTTTGATACCGGCGGCTGGCACATCCTTGAGATCCTTCTCGATGACCGCAGGCAGTTGGATTTCGCTTTCCTTGAACAGGTCAAAATATTTGCGCGGAACATACCATGGCAGGTGCGGGCGATAGATGCCGCAGGCCAGGAAGAAAGGCTTGTCATGTTCGCGATTTAACTGCTCAATGATCCAGTCAGCTACTTGGTAATCGCCCATGGCGCTGGCGGGCTTCGAAACCGGTCCCCAGTCAAAATGTGCTGTTTGTGGAATGCCGTTGACCGGTCGGGTTGCTGGCAACGGATCCACCGGCTTGTTCTTTTTCTGGTCAGGGAAATAGGTTTGCCATGAGGCAGGATCAGGATAACGGCCATGATAGATTTTTCCTGATCCAGCCGACCAATAACCATGTGCAGTGAAGTGCTGAGGTAAGGTTACTGCCTTCGGCAGCGCCACTCGCCACGGGTGCGAATTGTGGTAGACTCCGCTGGTGGAAGGGAGAATACCGGTCATCAGTGCAGCCCGGGAAGGGTTGCATGAGGGTGCAGCGCAGTATGCACGGGTAAAGAGAACGCCACGCTTAGCCAGTTTGTCCAAGTGTGGGGTATGTGCCTGGGGATGGCCTTCAAGGGCGCCGATCCAGTCATTTAAATCATCAATGGCGATAAAGAGCACATTGGGCTTTGCTGCCTGTAATGCGGATGAACAACCTATGAGCAGGAGAATCAGATGTATGAGTTTTAGGTGCATTTAATAAGTTTGTGAATAAGGCGTTTTATTCGGTTATTTAAGCTTACTTTATGGGGCTCTGAGTTGAACGCAGTAAGCTACCATTGCAATTGGCCTGTCATAAAAGAGCGTTATAAATACGCATAAAACCGTTACTATGTCATCGCATTAAACGTCAGTTATTCTATTTTTATTAGTAAGCATTCAAAGGTCATGCCCTCTCAATTCCATTTAGCCCTGAGTTTTGCTCTAATTTCTTCGGTTTCATGGGCTGATGAGCGGGCTCCAAAACATTCGGAGGACATGAAAGAAGCTTTGCGAAAGCTGGAGCTGCCGGGGATCGAACTGAACCTTAAAGAGTGGTGTGTCGATGTGGATGCGACAGTGTGTCTGCATGAAGGATCTTTGGAATTGGTTGCTTGCACAGAAGGAACTAAGGAACATGAATCCATCATTGCCCTAGCCGCCCGCCCGATGCACATCCATACGGCGTTGCTCCTGATGGGGGTAAAACCCGGAAATCCTGCCATGAAAAAGATGATTGATGGTAAAGATATCCGCTGGGTTCCCGTTGACCCCTCAGGGGATCAGGTTTGGGTATCCCTTGTATTTACTGATTCGAAAGGGAGGCAAGTAGAGCATTCCATCAACAAGTTTGTTTCCCCTGTTGGTTCTGGTGCCAAGGCCGGAAGTATAAAAAGCAAAGAGATGGAAAAATTTCCTGATTACTTTCTTTTTGCTGGCTCACACCTTGTACAGAACGGCCCTGGGCCTAAAAAGTATGTTTGTGAACAAAGTGGCAATGTGATTTCCATTTCCACATTTGGTGATGAATTCCTCTGCCTGCCGGGTATTCATGGGCATAACAATCAAGGTCTTATCTGGCAGGTGAACCCAGTGGGTTTGCCTGAAATTGGTAAAAAGGTAATCCTGCGCCTCAGACTTAAGTCCACATTTTCCAAGTCATGATCAAGTTCTCAATTAAGACTAAGCTTTCTATTGGTGTATTAGCTATACTGTTTCCATCCTCTTTCTTGGCGACTGCGCAATCTTTCTACAAGGAAGCAAACGGAATTTTTTCGACGCGTCCGGACGCCACCAAGTCATTGCAGAACATTAAGCGATTTGGCCCGGTTGGCATGGGTATCGACCTAATACAGCCTGCTTTCACGATGCGTATTTCCCATATTGAGGAAGGTTCACCTGCAGCCGCTACGGGTAAGTTGTCGGAAGGACAGGTGATCGATTCGATTAACGGGAAGAAACTTGCCGATATTGATCCACGCATTCAGCTGGGGAACATCCTGGCCGAAGCCGAAGCTTCAGATGGAATTCTTCGCTTTGCAATTAGGGGGATTGTTGATCCGGTCACGGTGAAGGTTCCGGTGCTGGGAGCCTACAGCAAAACATGGCCGTTGAATTGTCCTAAGTCTGACAAAATTGTTCGGCAGGTAGCAGATTATCTTTCCAGCCCCGACACACAGAAGGGCTTAGCTGGCATTGGTATGCTCTTCTTGCTTTCCACTGGAGATGCTCGGGATCTTGAAGTAGTCAGGCAATGGGCTCGAGATGTGAAACCTCACCGTTATCCCTGGTATATTGGCTATGGTGGTATTCCCTTGGCTGAGTGTTATCTGAGGACCGGAGATCCTAAAATTCTCGATAATATTCAGATAGGTGTCGAGAACGCCGACAAGTCTCAGCACAACGATGGCTGGGCCGGCAGGGGTAGTGCTCTGACCTCCTATGGACAGGGGCATCTCAATGCTGCCGGTACTCATGTAGTTACCTTTCTCATGTTGGCCAAGGAATGTGGAGCCGATGTGCCGGACCGCTTGCTTCTTCGCTCCCTGCGTCATTTCTATCGATATGCCGGTAGAGGAAACAATCCCTATGGGGACGATCGCCCTGAGGTGGGATTTGTGGATAACGGGAAGAATGGCAAACTGGCTTTTGCCATGGCGGCGGCAGCTGCTCTGACCCCGGACGGTGAAAACTCCGTTTATGCCAAAGCTCGTGACGTGTGTGCGATTCAGAGTTTTTATACGACGAGTTTCATGCTGCACGGTCATACTGGTGGTGGGATTGGCGAGATTTGGCGCAGTGCTGCCATGGGCCTCATGTTCGATAAGAAACCCAAGCAATACCGGGACTTCATGGATAATCGTAAATGGCATTATGACCTTTCCCGGCGCTTTGATGGGTCATTTGGCATCTTGGGTGGGGGTGGTTATGACAAGGAGCAGTGGGGTGTGGCGTATCCATTGGCCTATACCATTCCGCGTAAAAATCTGCGTATTGCTGGTGCTCCTCGCAGCAAGTTTTCAAGGCCTTACCAATTGCCCGGGCAGTTGTGGGGAACAAAAGCGGATAATGATTTTCTCTCTTTTGAGGCAGTGCCCGGCCTTGACGGTTTGCAGCAGGACCTGTCCGCTGAGACCCTGGCTGAGGATTCAGGTATGGCTTTTATTCGCCGGTTTCATGGCAAGGAACAACCAACCGACGAACAGATTCGCAGATACATTCACCATCAGGAACACAACATCCGAAATATTGCTGCTTTTAAGGCTCTTGGTATCAACAGCGGTTACATTGGATGGAAGTCGGGTGGGGGTAAAGTGCGAATGAATCTGGTGATGGAGTTTCTTCAACATTCTGATGCACGGGTGCGTCGCGCAATGTTTGGTGCAATCCTTGGTAAGACTGATATTATTAATTCTGAAATTTTCGCATTGGCTATCAAGGCAGTTAAGGATCCAGAAGAATCCTGGTGGGTTAAGGATGCAGCGCTGCAAATCATCGGACGAGGAACAGCTGACCAAGTGTTACCCCATGTGGATACGTTGCTTCCATATCTCAAGCATGAAGAGGATTGGCTCAAGAATGCTGCTATTACTGCCCTGACTCCGGTGGTGGCCGATCAGCGTTGCTATGAGCGAGTGCTTCCAGCCGTTGGGGATCTGGTGCGCAACAACCAGCGTGTGTCCATTACCCGGGGGCTGACGGGCGGGATTCGTGCCAAGCTCAAGGCCGCCGATCCTAAAGTTCAAAAGCTGGCCACTAAAATTCTCGAGTATACCTTTACGTCATATTCGGGAGCCAAGACTGCTCCTGGGGGGCTGGATACGACTTCAACTTATGAGTATCACCTAGATGGCATTGCAGAATCCTTGGCGATGGTTCCGGGAGGGCTAGATGTGCTCTATCAGATTGCTCGCCAGCGACAGCCGGAGGAAATTCTTCCCTACAAGGAGTTGTTTTTGAATGCCGATTCGAGTGGTTTTGGGCAGGTGTTGAAGCAGGCAATTAACCCGATCATCGTTGATGAGTTAATTCCTGAATATGTCGGCAGGAACAGAGAGAGGCTAAGACAACTTGCGGGTGGAGAGATTCAATCAGGATTTCCGGGGGGATCTAGAGATGCTATTGACGGGTTGGTAGCTCTCTACGACAGGGCTGGAGATAAGGAATATGGCTGGAAAATGTTCATGGATCTGCGAAACGCAAAGTGGAATTATCACAGCTTTGACCCGATTGCTTCTGAGCAGGTGCCTTTTGATCAGCTCATCACTCGATACCGGAAAGTGACAATGCCCGAGGGTATGGAAAAATGGTATGAAGCTCATCATGCAAAAAAGTTGAAAGGCTTCAAGCAGGGCAATAGCCCCTTTGGTCACTATATGGGTAAGATTCCCAATGGTCCGATCCACAAGTGCGGATCGGGATGCATTGGCCCTAACTGTTTTGGTGGAACTAAGGTTAATACTTTCTGGGAGAAGGAAGTGCTGTTGATGCGACAGAATTTTAAGATTCCTCCGGTTAAGCCTGGTTACCGGTACCGCATTCGTGTCAATGACGGTAATCATGTAGGAGCAGGAGGCGGGCATATTATCTACATTAATGGGAAGCAACTGATTGAGGTTACGACTTGTAATGGCCGAGGGTCAGGTGGTCTACCTAAGGGTGCTTACATCACTGAGGAGTTCATGGATGACCTGAGGAGTGGAAATCTCTGTATTGCAGCCATGACGTTCCTGCGCAATAACGACAAGTATAAGGTTAAGCCCAGCAGTCCCGTTCCCCAGGGCAAGTTTAGCATCCATATCGAAGAGCAGAAGCTACCGCCCATGGGTGATGCACTCGTATTTAAATCTGCTTCGATTGTGCCGATGCTTTCCTCGCAATGGCAGGATGCACAGGATCCCGAAGATAGGGAAAAATCTGTTTCCGCAGAAAAATTTCGCTGGGATGGTCGATTTGAAAACAACCCGAAAATAGCCGGTTCTTGGAAGGTGATTGCGCAGGTCCCAACAGTGGCAGACTTCGATCCTAACAAGAAAAATCGGGTCAATCGGCCTCCTTTTTCTAGCATCAGTTTCAAAGATGGTGGTAGCACGGATAACCCGGTTTGGGCATGGTCGGGAGACATTTTGATGGATCTGACCAAGTTTCAGGCTCTTAAAATGAAACCCAGAAATATAGGGGGTAAGGACTACCTTTTCGTTGAGGTAGGGGGGTTTGGGACCCGCAATAAGCCTGGCTGGAAAACACAGCTTCTGGTGTTGGCACGTTAATTGGCCGATGCAGTCAATGGCGTTGTGGTTGAGTCACCATAAGGATTCACTTCAATCATCAATTTATGAAAAAAACATTATTTTTTATTCTGACTGCTTTATTGCAGGCCTTGATTCCTACGATTGGGTTTGGAAAACTTGACCTAGCCGCACCCTTCACTGACAACATGGTCTTGCAGCGCGAGCAGGCCGTTCCCGTTTGGGGTTTTGATAAACCGGGCAATAGGGTGACAGTTGAGTTTGCTGGTCAAACCAAGTCAGTTGTAGCAGATACCAAAGGTGACTGGATGGTCAAACTCGCTCCACTGAAGGCATCCGGGAATGAACGTGTTATTGAGGTGAAGAACGATCAAGGAAAATCGATCTCGCTTAAAGGTGTGCTTGTCGGTGAGGTATGGTTCTCATCCGGCCAGTCCAACATGGTATGGGTAGCGGGAAAAAGCATGTGCAACGAGCTGGCTCGAGAAATTGCTGCATCCAAAGTAGAAGTGCCCATCAGGGAGATTAACATCAATACTGTTTCTGCCCTCTATCCACAAAAGAAGGCCACATCAGAGGAAGGCTGGAAGAAGTCAACTGCAGCCGGCGGATTCTCCGCCCTTTCCCTTGCTTTTGCACACGAACTCTACAGAGAGTTGAAGGTGCCGATAGGTATTCTTCTCAGTGCACATAGTAATACACGCATTGAAGCTTTCACTCAGCGTGAGGCGATCGAAGAGCACCAGAAACTTCAGGAGGACAAGGACCTCATTCACGATGCGGATCCACTGACTGACCAGGGACGCAAGGCTTTCGATCAATACTACGCTGACCTGAAGGTATGGCAGGATGTGGCTGGCCATGCAGCTGAGAAAGGCGGGAAGGTGCCCGCCCGGCCCAAGCTTCCGGGGATTGCGGGTATGTGGCGCGGTCCCTCACAGTTCTTTAATGGAAAGATTGCCCCTGTCATTCCTTATGCGATTCGTGGTGCCATTTGGTGCCAAGGAACGAGTAACAGCGGGGATGGCAGAATTTATGCTTCAAGGATGGAAGCTTTAGTTCGGGGATGGCGTGATGCATGGGAAATGCCGGATATGCCTTTTTATTTTACGCAGATGCAACCCTATGGTTCACCGGACCCAAATAACGTCGGCTTTGCCGACATTCGTCAGGTTCAGCACGTTTTCTTTGCAAACAACCGGGAGAATGTGGGCATGGTGGTGCAATCCGATATTAACTCGGCCAACCCCGGGGGTATCCATTATTACAATAAGCTACATCCAGGCATGAGGATGGCCAGGTGGGCTTTGGCCAAGCAATATGGCAAGCAGATTGCATACACGGGGCCCATATATAGTGGATACACAGTGAGTGGCCGTAAGGTGAAGGTTTCCTTCGAGAAGGAAAGCCTTTTTGGTGGATTGATGGTCGGCAGTAAGGGCATGGCCAAGGACCGTAGGGAGCCAGGAAAATTCGTTGAGCCAGCTATACCCACCCCTGATGCCAGGCTTAATCACTTCCGGTTATGTGGCAAGGATAGGAAGTGGCATCCGGCGGAGGCTAGAATCGTGGGGGATGTTGTGGAGGTAACCTCCGAGAAGGTGCCTTTGCCTACAGGCGTTCAATATGCTTACAGTGCCGTGCCGGAGAACTCCAACCTTTATAACAAGGCCGGATTGCCGGCGACACCCTTTGCCGCGATTGATAACAAGTTCATTTTTGAGGAGGACGATCTGGAAAAAGCCGCCGCTTTAAAGGCAAAGTATGCGCGCTGGACTGATCCCAATTATCCGATCCTGCAGGTGGCAGAGTATTACCGTGATGGTGTCATTTTGCAGCGTAATCAGCCAATTAAAGTCTGGGGGCATGCCAATAGAGGTGTCAAGGTGACGGTTGCCTTTGATGGGATGACTCAGACTGTTGAGCCTAATAACCTGGAACAATGGTCAGTGACCTTTCCGCCAAGGAAGGCCTCGACTAAGCCGATCAGCCTGGAGGTCAAATCCAGTCATGGGTTCAACCGCGTAGTCAGGGATATTCTTATCGGAGATGTCTGGTACTTGACGGGAAGCACGCTGCTCACTTCAGAGTGGGCTTATGACCGTCGCAACAAGGAGGTAGAGTTGCCTAAGGCCATGCCGCTGGTCAGAGAGTTTTGCAGGAAGACCAAAGCCAGCAGTTTTCCCACCCCAAGAAAGCGTCGTTTTGAGACGGGCAGTGGCAAATATCGATCCCACTGGTTGAGTGCGGATTTCTCCCAAGAGGGAAGGGGAGTGACAATGTTTGCTTACGAATTTGCAAAGACCATTGACCGCCAGGGTGTTCCACAGGGATTTATCACCATGTCCTCGGGCCAAGGAGGGCGTAATCGGCAGTTTGCCTCGCCATTATCCTGGACGTCCTTCGCCGGAGTCCGCGATAGTCAAAATTCGGCCTTTAAGGCGCGACTGGAAGAATTGTTCCTTCAGTATCCAGACACGTCGGTGGCACGCAAAGCAGTATCGAGGCATCTCGCTGAAGTAAACGCCTTTGTGCGAGCCATTCAGGAATCAACCAAACAGGGGGCGGATGCCTCTACTTTTGCCTTGCAGGCCCCGGCATTTCCCGAACCGGGTAAGGGAGAAGTGGTGTCTCAGGATACAATTCCAACCTATGCTTACAACTGGTGTGTGAGTCCGCTTACTCCCATGGGCGTAGCGGGTGTCATATGGATTCCCTCAGAAAGCAATATCGGTGAACGCCCCGAGGAGTACGCCGCGGAGATGGAGATCTACGCCAATAGTTTGTCTCGTACATACGACCAGAAGAATTTACAGTTCCTCTATGCGCAACCTGCCAAATCCCTTGTCGAAGGCATTACCGTGCCTGATATTCCAGGAGCTAAGACCGTGACATTTGATCAATGGCCTAAGAGCATGAAGGGCGTTGCGGTAAAGTTAGCAAAACTCTTACAATGATAAGAATGAATCCCTTTGTAATCTGTTCCGTAGCCATAATGTGGTTTGCGGTCTGCAACAGTGGGGTGGTTGCGAATAATTCCTTTGCGATTTCTTTAAAGGTAGGTGCTGTCATGGAGGCACATTGTTTTGATTGCCATGGGCAAGATTCTCAGAAAGGCGATGTGCGTCTGGATAATCTGGCGGCCATGGATTTGGATGCACGCCTGGATGTATTAAACCGGGTTCAGGAGCAGTTGTTCTTGAAAGAAATGCCACCTAAGAAAAAGGAGCAACCAAGTGAAGCTGAACAGCAACTGCTAAGCGAATGGGTGCGTAATGAGTTGCTCAAACACAACGCTTCCAAGCTGGAGGAAAAGCTGCGCTATCCAGGTTATGGAAACTATGTTGATCACGATAAGCTTTTTAGTGGTGGAGTGAGCGCCAAGGCGTGGTCACCTGCGCGTCGTTGGTTGGTAAGTCCGCAGATCTTTCATCAGCGAGTAATGGATGTATTCCGTCTGGATGGTCGCGAGCGGTCGAGTTTTGTAACACGGAAGTTTCACGGTGTTACTAACCCCTTTATGTTACCCGATCATTCTGGGGTGCGTGACTATGATCTAACCACTCTTGATGGTGGGCATTTACTAGTGATGCTTAGTAATGCTAAGTGGATTGCTGAGAAACAGATCTTCGCAGCGCAACTCAAGACACCCAGAAAGGCTGAGTTGTTGGCAGCGCTGAATACCCAAGATCGATGGTATCCCAGAGAAACTCCACCAGCACTGGAGGTGATTGTGCTTAAGGATGGGGTGCCGAGTGAATTAGAGATGATATCAGCGATTGAATATCAGTTCGACTGTGTCCTTCAAAGAAAAGCAACAAACCGGGAGATAGAAAAATATTTGTCTCTGTTGCGTTCTTCCATCGAGTTAGGGGGTAATATCGCGGGGCTGCAGCAGATGCTCACAACGGTGCTACTGGAATCCGAATTTCTTTATCGAATGGAGTTTGGTGATGGGCCAATTGACGAATACGGAAGAAAAAAGCTTGCTCCGCGAGAGGCTGCCAATGCAATTGCCTATGCGCTAGGGGATCGTGGACCTGATGAGATTCTCCGGCAGGCGGCTGAAACTGGCAAGCTTTCCACGAAGGAGGATTTCCAGCGCGAGGTAACGCGGCTGCTAGCAAATCAAACCTGGTTTGCGGGTCCAGTGGATCCCAGTCTGAACGGCAAAAATATGCGCTCACATGAAAGCGTGCATCCGAAACAGGTGCGGTTTTTTCGGGAGTTTTTTGGATACCCTAACGCTATTAAAATCTTCAAAGATGTGCCGCGCAGCGATGGTTATTGGCAAAATCCATCTCGAGGTACTGCTGGCACTCCCGGTTTTCTGGTAAAGGAGGCTGACCGTATTGTGGACCGACACCTTCAGCAGGATCAGGAGGTTTTCCAGCGACTGCTCAATACGGAAGATTTTTTTGTTTACCATGACAAAGACAATGAAACTGGTCGTAAAGTTATTGAGGAATGGACTGAAGTTTATCACCATTTCAAGGACAAGGACTGGAAGGCGAATCCAGAGAAGGTAATTGAGGAGAATCTGGAATATCTAAATACAAAGAAAACTGTTCGTGTCTCAGGAGCTAAATCCAAACGCGAATTCATGCGCTATATGCATTTCTGGGGGGAGACAATCGGCAAGGGGCGAACGCCGTTTACTACACCTTCTTTTGCGCATGGATACCACTATAACCACTCTGTTTTTTACAGCCTCCCGCCGACACCAAACCCTTTCCGTTACGGTGGAGTAGAACACAAAAACCACAAGGGTCTGGATGACGTAAAGTTTTGGGATTACCCCGTCGCACAACCCTTCCCGATTCAGAACCGCAAAGGATTACTGACTCATCCGGCGTGGCTTATCGCTCATTCCTCCAATTTTCATACCGATCCAATCAAGCGTGGGCGTTGGATTCGAGAAAAACTTCTTGCTGGACGTGTTCCTGATATACCAATCACCGTTGACGCACAGGTTCCGGAAGACCCGCACAAAACATTTCGGGAAAGAGTCGAGGCGGTGACGCTGAAGGCCGAATGTATTAAGTGTCATCAACAAATGAATCCGCTAGGGTTGCCATTTGAGGTATTTGATGATTTTGGCCGCTACCGCCTTCAAGAACCGTTGGAGCACGAGGAACATATTCTTGCGGGTCCCAGGAAGAAGAACGGTGCTACCACCTATAAGACAAAGCTTGTCAGTACGCTCGGTGAACTGGTGGGTACTGGCGATCCCGCCTTGGACGGTAATGTTACGGACCCCTTTGATCTGATCGATCGTCTTTCCAAATCCGATCGGGTGCGCCAGAGTATTATTCGGCACGCTTTTCGCTTTTACATGGGTCGCAACGAAATGCTTTCCGATTCGCAAACCCTTATTGATGCAGACCGTGCTTATCTTCAAAATGGAGGTAGTTTTAAATCGGTCATTGTTTCCCTTTTAACATCCGAATCATTCCGGTATCGTAAACCAACTAGGCAGCAACTATGAACAACCGTCGAGATTTTTTAAAGCAGTCACTATTGAGTGCTGGAGCATTGGCTGTGCTGAATCCATCTCAGCTTTCCGCAACCTTGTCCAAGCCGCCGACACGCTTCATCTTCATGCACCGTGGTAATGGCCTGTGGCCAAAAGTGTGTGTTCCGCCAAGTCTTGATGCTAAGTCAATGGATCTCGAGAAGCGTAAGGAGGCGCTTGATGTCGATTTGGATGGGCACGATTTGCCCAAGTGGCTTGCGCCGCTGTCCGCACACCGGGAAAATTTAACCATTTTGCAGGGGCTTTCGGGAAAGATGTGCACAACTGGGCACCATTCGTGGTGCTCGTCGCTCGGTGTTTTTAAGGCCAACGAGCGTCTCAGCTCAATCAAGTGGGCAACGGTTGATTTCGAGTTGGCCAAGTTGTTTCCTTCACCAGTAGGTCACATCGAATTGGCCTGCTTCCCGCTCGGCGGAGGCAATGCCAGAGGCAGCCTTGATGGTGTAGCTACGGGGTTTTCAGCCCGAGGAGCGCAGCAGCCTAATTATGCCTTTGGTTCACCTCGTGTCGCTTTACAAGAGCTCTTTAAATCTGTTTCCAATGATTCAAAGGCGCGCACTCAGTATCAACTTGATCGCAAGGTGCTTGAATTCATCTCCAACAACGAAGGGGGTATTGCTAATTCATTGTCCGGAATTGAGAAGGCCAAGGTGCAGAACTATGCGGACTCCGTGGAGACGATACGTGAGCGTAACCGGAAGATTGATGCCATGGCGGATACCATTCGTAAGCACGTGCCCCAACTTGATGCTAAATATCTTGATCCTGCGGTCAATACTTTTAACCGGCAGATTGGTCACAGTGAAGTGTTGCTCGGTGCACTGATTTCTGGCCTTACCAATGTTGTTGCCTTTACTGTGGATGAACTCGGTCACCGCTATACCGGCATTCCAGGCATCGAGGGTGAGAAGGTGAATATGCACGATGTCGGTCACAACAAGAGTATAGGTGGCCTTGATGCCGAGACCATACGTGAACTCGCGCGCACGCATCACATGACATTAGTCGATCGTATTGTGAAGCGACTCAAGAGTGTGCCCGAGGGAACAGGAACAATGTTTGACAATACAATGCTCTTTTATTTTCCTGATGGTGGCGAGACACACCATAGTCATGGTTGGGAATATCCTTTTATCATTCTTTCAGGTAACAACGCACGCGTTGACCTCCGGCGCCGCTACATCCGACTGCCGAATTACGGGCAAATTGGCCATAGCACCCTTGGCAATTTCTACACGACATTGCTTAATGCCTATGGAAACCCCATTGAGCACTACGGAGCGCTCGATACGGGCCTCAATAAGTTCGGGCATGGGCAGACCGGCCCGATTAAGCATTTCTTAAAGGTATGACGTTTTGGTGGGTGGTGGTAATCGCCCTATTCAGCTTAGGGCTTCCAGTCAATGCTGTGCCGAAGGGCACGGTAGGCTTTGATTCGATAGTAGCGCCTTTTTTCAAAGCCAATTGCGTAAAATGCCACGGTCAAAAGAAGGCCAAGGGTAAGGTGACCTTGCATGAACTTGATGGCAACTTGGCTGAAGAACAGAGTTTGGAGCAGTGGGAGTTGATTCTGGATGTGCTGAAGACTGGAGAAATGCCACCTGAAGAGGAAGTGGTACGTCCAACCAAGCAGGAAGTGCTGGCTGTATCGGAATGGATAGATACAGAGTTGCGAAATGTGGTCACTAAGGCCAGAAACAAAACGGTTGCACCGCAGGCGCGGCGGCTGACTAATTTCGAGTATGAGAATACGATTCGTGATTTGATCGGGTTCCAGCTCGATTTAAAAGATAACCTGCCAAAGGATCCGGAAAAGCCTTACCACTTTAATAATACTGCCGAGTTTATGTTACTGGGCCCGGAGCAAGTGGACCGGTATTTGGAAAATGCCCGTAAGATCATGGCGAGCACCATCGTCGATCCTATTAAACCCGAGGTTCACAAGGTTCGGCGCGAGTGGCAGCCGTATGGACTTGATCGGGGTATTGGAAGAGACGAGGTCGGCGTTTGGGGCAACCGCCGTCACTCACCGGCGCATGGGATGGGATTAAAAAGTTTTCCTGAGACGGGAGAATTCGTTATTCGAGTGCAGGCATCGGCCATTCTGCCGCCGGGAGTGAAGGGGGCACCATTGCGTTTGTTACTTGGCCAGACCATTCAGATCAACAGCGCTACTCAGCGTGTAAAACCAGTGGGTGGCGCCTATTTAGTGAACGGTATTGATGACCCGAAGGTATACGAGTTTCGCGGGCGTATTGAAAATTTCCCACTTGAGCGTGGGCGGGTCATTCGTGGAAATCAGCAGCCAGATAGTCGAGTTATCACGCCACAGGTTTTGTATGATGATGGCACTCTCAATGACGGCAATCGCAACCTGACTATGCCGCGTGTCGTGATCAATTGGATGGAATTTGAGTCACCTGTCGCTGACATATGGCCGCCCGGGCATCACAGGCGCATCCTGTTTGAATCGCCTTTGCGCGAGGAGAAACCTCAGGCATATGTGAGAGAGGTTATCGCGCGTTTTGTTTCGCGAGCTTTTCGTAGGCCGGCTTCCAAGGTCGAAGTGGATAGCTTTGTCCAAATCTACGAGTTGGTACAGGCTGAATTAAGCACGATGGAGGCCGCCATGCGGGAGACATTGGCCATGGTACTGATATCACCTCAATTTCTTTACCATACCGTGGCGGATGACGAGGTGACAGAGCGCTCGTATGAGTTGGCCTCACGGTTATCTTATTTCCTCTGGGGAAGTATGCCAGATGACGAATTGTTCAAACTGGCCGAGAAAAACCAGCTCAACGAGTCCGAAGTGTTGGAGCAGCAAGTGCGTCGTATGCTTGCAGATGAGCGGTCCAAGAACTTCGTGCGCAACTTTACCATGCAGTGGTTGAGCCTGGCCAAGATGAAGACAGTGCCAATTAATAGTCAGCTGTTTCCTCGATTTCTTTATTACGTGTCAGCCGGCGAACGCAGGGGCACGGAGATGCCTTATCGTCCAACCATCCGCGATTATATGCTGGAGGAAACGACCGGCTTTGTGGCTGAGTTGATTCGCCGCAATTCTAGGGCAGAAAACTTGGTAGATTCCGATTTCGCTTGGCTGAACCAGCCATTGGCGGTGCACTACGGTGTGCCAGGTGTTCAAGGAAATGACTTCCGTGCCGTTTCCTTAAAGCCTGAGTACCAGTTGGGGGGGCTACTCACGCATGGTTCGATGCTGATTGGCAACGGCACGGGATCTGCGCCTCACCCGATTTATAGGGCAGTGTGGTTGCGTGAAGCCATTCTTGGTGATGAGGTAAAACCGCCACCTGCCGACGTGCCTGCTCTTACTGACACTGCAGGCGAATCTGCTGAAAAAGCACTTACTATAAAGGATTTGCTTGCAAAGCATCGGCAGAAAGAAAGTTGCAATGATTGTCACGCCAGGCTTGATCCTTGGGGTATTCCTTTTGAACATTACAATGCTGTCGGCAGGTATCAGCCGCTAGTGCCAAAGGAAGGGGCGCGCGTTGATGGATTCAATTTACAAAACCATGGAGATCTTGCCGGTTACGCGGCCTATCTTAAAACCATCAATACTGAAAAGGTGGAGGCTTTTGCGCGTGTTCCAAATGGGCCGGAAGTTGACGGGATGCCTGAGCTGAAAGCGTATCTTATCGA
Source organism: uncultured Verrucomicrobiales bacterium (assembly GCA_937893785.1). Lineage (GTDB taxonomy): Bacteria > Verrucomicrobiota > Verrucomicrobiia > Verrucomicrobiales > DEV007 > CACIUL01. The sequence continues at coordinate 1,129 of CALCSP010000587.1, read as the reverse complement.
GCATCGCAAAAATGACGTTGCTGAAAATATTTTGCGACGTTTGCTCACCTATGGCATTGGCCGCGAACTTACCTTGCACGATCGTTTTGTGGTCGATGCACTGCTTGCCGATTGCGCCACGAATGGCTATCGATTACTCGACATGATTATCAATATCTGTCAGAGTAATATATTCAAGGGAACAGAGGATAATTAAAAGCGAATCATTATGAAACCGAAAAGCTGGCATCTGAATCGACGTGAAATGCTAAAGGGTGGTGGTATTGCTTTGGCTCTGCCGCTGTTAAATAGTATGGGGTTGGCGGCGCCTTCCAAGGTGATTCCGAAGCGGATGCTTGTGAGTTATTTTTCTTACGGTGCCTATATGCCCAATGGTTCAGCTGGCGTTCCAACCCCTAACAAGCCGCACCACGATTGGAGCTGGTGGCCTTGCCGGGATGCTGGTCCGCTTAGCTTTAATCAATCCGCCAAACCCTTTGAGCCGCTCAAAGACTACGTGAGTTACTACCGCGGTTTGGATCATGCCGGCGGCTGGTCTCTGGGCGGGCACAGTTCGGGTGATGTCTTTGCCACGGGTGCGGACATGGTCGGTAGCCAGAAGACGAACAGTATTTCCATCGATCAGGTTGCTGCCAACGTTCATGGACACAAGACGCGTTTTGCGTCCATGGTTCTGGGTACCGAGGGTGGAACCGGTTCCTACGGGCGAAGCAAGACGCTTTCCCACCGAGGTCCCGGACGGCCGATTCCCTCCATGAGCAAGCCACAAGAGATTTTTAGCCGGCTTTTTAATCCCTACGCCGGTAAGGGTGTCGAGCAAGTGCGTGCCGGGCTGAAACGCGAGGCGAGCATTCTCGACCTGTTGATGGACCAGAGCCGAAGTCTTAAAGCTCGCCTTGGCCAGGAAGATCAAGGTAAGGTCGAGGAGTATCTTGAATCGATTCGGGCGCTGGAACAACGTGTTGAGCGCACCAGTAAATGGACACACGAGCCGTTACCGCAACTTGATACCAAGGGTCTTAATCTTGATGCATCCCACAAAGATCCAAAGGAATACATCCGTTGCATGTATGATCTCGTTTATCTGGCCTTCCAGACAGATTCCACGAGGTTCGCTTCCCTCATGCTT
>CALCSP010000586.1 GCA_937893785.1 uncultured Verrucomicrobiales bacterium | reverse complement strand
GGGATCTCAATGTATCCACATGCCATTCAGCGTATTTACGCAGCCCGAGATGAGAGAACTCTAAGACGTTCACTGCAGGTCATGGCGTTCATGCCTCTTGTGACCACTCTGATCCTAGTGTTGTTGGGTGTAATGGCCATTGCCATTATTCCCGGCTTGAAGGGGGCGGATTCCGACAAGACCACCCTGTTAATGGTGGGTCATCTTGTTGAGGAGATACCAGCATTGTTGATCCTAGGTCCCCTGCTGGTGGCAGCTGTCATTGCCGCCACCATGTCGACGATTGACTCGGCTTTGTTGGCAATCTCATCGATGGTAAGTAATGACCTCTACCGGATGGTGCGACCTGATGCAACGAGTTCCCAGCTAACCGGTATCGGGAAGATGACTTCGATCGTGGTGATGGTCCTGGTGGTGATCCTGACGATTCTCCTGCAGGACCAGACGATCTGGAAGTTGCTGGAGATCAAGCTTGAAATCCTTGCCCAAGTCGCTCCAGCAGTGATGCTGGGATTGCAATGGAAAAAGCTTTCAGCGAAGGCTGTCCTTGCGGGTGCTCTTGTCGGCACGGCGACTGCCGTGACGTTGAAATTGGCAATGTCTTCCAACTTTTATGGTATTCATGCCGGCATTTGGGGGCTGGTTGCGAATTTCCTCACTCTGTTGCTTGTTCAGCTTGCAACGTGCAGGGGACGCACAGGGACTCCCTTGGAGGATAGGTAGTCCTTAACGTCGCCAACAGTATATTCACCGAAGTGGAAAATGCTTGCGGCCAGCACGGCATCTGCCTTGCCGCGGTCAAGGACGTCTGCCATGTGTTCCAGTTTTCCGGCACCACCGCTGGCGATCACCGGGATGTTCAGGGACTGGCTGACCTGTGCGTTGAGCTCGATGTCGTAGCCATCTTTAGTGCCGTCGGCATCCATGCTGGTGAGCAGGATTTCACCGGCGCCAAGTTCCTCGACCTGCCGCGCCCACTGTAGGGCATCAAGGTCAACTGGAGTGCGACCGCCGTGTGTGTAAACTTGCCAGGACTCTGTGCCGTCCTTCCTTTTTGCGTCAATGGCTACCACGATACACTGAGAACCAAAGGCTTTGGCGCCACCAGAGATAATCTCTGGGTTATTTACTGCGGCCGTGTTAATGCCCACCTTGTCGGCTCCGGCATGGAGCATGACTCGCATGTCCTCGACCGTGCGGATGCCACCTCCTACTGTCAGTGGCATAAAGCATTTGCGTGCAGTGCGTTCAACCACGTCCACCATCGTGTCGCGTCCGTCTGAGGAGGCGGTAATGTCGAGAAAGACCAGTTCATCAGCACCTTGGTCGTTATAGGCAAGGGCACATTCCACGGGGTCTCCAGCATCCCGCAACTCGAGAAACTTAGTGCCCTTGACGACCCGACCGTCAGTAACGTCCAGACAGGGAATAATACGTTTTGTTAAACCGGAGGAAAACACACCAAACCATTGCCTCCGTTTTCCCAAGGTCAAGTCCACGGCACCCTCACGATGGAGATTTCCTTAATATGGGTTAAGTTGTTTTATTCAGGAATGCCTGAGGAAGATAAAAACGCAAAGGCTAAAGGGGTAACTGATCGTCTGATCAGTGATTTCCTAGAGTTTATGGAGGTGGAAAAAAATGCATCTCCTCGCACACTGGCAAACTATGAGTTTGCTCTCAGCCAATACCTTGAGCGCAGTGTGAATTTCACGGATTGGCAATCCTGCACGGCTGAGGATTTCCGCCTTTATCTATTCGAGTGCATGAAGCGCGATCTGGCACGATCTACCATACGTCTGCATTTTGCGGCATTACGTAGCTTTTATAAGTTTCTAACCCGCAGGAAAATCCTTAAAGTAAACCCATTGCTGGACGTACAGTTGCCCAAGGCTGAGCGAAAATTGCCGCTGATCCTCACCGTACGGCAGGTGGAGGATCTTTTGGCTCTTCCCTTCAAGGTCAAGCAACCCCGACAGGCGCCTGCATGGAGTGCTGCCCGTGATGCGGCAGTTCTTGAGGTTTTCTACAGTACAGGTTTACGCTTGGCAGAGCTTGCTGGGCTTGATCTTGAGAATTTCGATTTCTTTAACGAGACGATCCGGGTAGTTGGGAAGGGTTCCAAAGAGCGCATTGTGCCGCTTGGTTCACATGCATTGGCTGCGCTGCAGAGATACCGAAGTGAGGCAAAGATCAGTGAGGGAGCGCTTTTTGTCAGTAAATCCAGGTCACGTATCTCGGCCCGGGGAATTTCTGATATTGTCAAAAAATACACGGCCCTTGCCGGTTTACCTGTTGGCATTAGTCCGCACAAGTTGCGCCACAGCTTTGCTACTCACCTTCTCGACAACGGTGCAGACTTGCGCAGCGTACAAACTCTTCTCGGCCATTCCAGTCTTTCGACAACCCAGATCTATACCCATGTCAGTACGGAGAGGTTGAAGAAAGCCTATGACGTTGCTCATCCAAGATCCTGATTTGCTGCTCGACTGATTAACAACCTGCTGGGTTCAGGTTTTTTCTTTTTTTTTTGGTTTCATCCAAAAGTTGGCACGCTCCCTGCTAAATAGTCTTTTTGCCACGGCATCACCAATGATGCTCGCGGTAAACAAGACTCAATAATCAGTCAGAACATATCAACCTACTTATCAATTAACATGAGAACACAAAATATATTATACCTTATGATGCGATCCTTAGGGATTTTTGCATTGGTTTCACTAATAAGCGTGGGCAGCATTGATGTTGCTTCCGCGGAATTGCCTGCTGTTACAGCAGAAATGATTGACCCCGATCATGCGGATTACGATGAAGGCGCCGTCGATATAGCAGGACAGGAGATTTATAAGTTCCTGTCCCTTGGAGGGGATCCAAGCACCTTGACTGCAGAGCAGAAGGCTGCTGCTGAAGGATATTATGACCGTTATGACAATGCGCCATTCTTTGGTTTAAGTAGCCTCTGGATCCTCATTGCTGCCTTCTTGGTCTTTATTATGCACCTAGGATTCTCGACTCTTGAATCCGGGTTAACGCAGAGCAAGAACACGGTCAATATCCTCTTCAAGAATGTCTACATTATCAGCGCAGGCCTGATTCTCTATATGTTATGGGGATTCAATGCGATGTATCCAGGGGACTTTAATAATGTTTTTGCCACGGGTAGCCCATGGTTTGGCACTCCTGAGGATAATGCAGACCTTTCGTACGGGGGAACTGGACTCTGCCAGACTGGATGGGCTGATTTCCTCTTTCAGGCTATGTTCTGTGCGACGGCAGCCACCATTGTTTCCGGTGCTGTGGCAGAGAGGATCAAGCTGGGATCATTCATGCTTTTTGCGGCTCTCCTAGTCGGCCTCGCCTACCCAATTACGGGAAGCTGGAAGTGGGGTGAAGGATGGCTGGATCAAATGGGCTTTTATGATTTCGCCGGTTCATCTGTCGTTCATGCTTTCGGTGGCTTCTCGGCACTGGCCTGCTGTGTCATACTCGGTGCACGCAAGGGCAAATACACCAAGACTGGTATCAAGCCGATCCTGGGATCGAGCATGCCGCTGGCATGTATTGGTGTCTTCCTGCTGTGGCTTGGATGGTTCGGATTTAATGGAGGGTCTGTCCTGAGTGCTGACCCTGGTCTGGTTTCCTTTGTGTGCGTGACCACGGCACTGGCTGCTGCCGCAGGTGCTCTTGCCGCAATCACTATTTCATGGTTGTTCCTGAAAAAGCCCGACCTTTCAATGGCTCTGAACGGGGTCTTGGCTGGCCTTGTGGGAATTACTG
>CALCSP010000585.1 GCA_937893785.1 uncultured Verrucomicrobiales bacterium | reverse complement strand
GAGCTTGAAGAAATCGGCTGGATTGACAGCAAGCGGCCACGAATGGGCGCCGTCCAAGCAAGTGGGTGCGCTCCCATCGTCAAAGCCTTCGACTCAGGGGCAGATCATGCCCAGTTCTGGGAAGATGCCCACACCGAGGCGGCCGGAATCAGAGTTCCTTACGCAGTTGGAGATTTTCTAATCCTGGAAGGCATCAGGAAAACCGGAGGCTTTGCCACTGCTGTTGATGATCGGGCCATCGATCATGCCAGAAGCGAAGTAGCAAGGCTTGAAGGCATCCTACTCTGCCCGGAAGGTGCCGCAACCTATGCCGCCTATCTCAAAGAATTGAAAAGCGGCAGGATCTCCAGTAGCGAAAGCGTTGTCCTCTTTAATTGCGCCACCGGTCTCAAATACCCCATGCCCGCCGTCCACAGTACCCTGAACCACCATAAAACGATGGATTATACCTCACTAGTGTAGCTTACAGTTTGCAAATACTCCTTATTGGTCTCACACTCCGGATATATGCCACTGAAAGTTGACTGGAGCGGGGTTTATCCCGCTGTGCCCACACAATTTAAAGACGATTTCTCCCTTGATATTCCCGCCACACAGAAACATGTCGAGGCGCTGCTCGAGGAGGGGATCCACGGCTTGATCATGCTCGGCACCATCGGCGAGAACTGCTCGCTTTCCCTTGAAGAAAAGGTCGAGGTCATCAAGGCCACCAAGGAAGTCAGCAAGGACCGTGTCCCTTTACTTAACGGCATCGCTGAGTTCACCACCGCCAATGCATGCCTGACGGCACGGGCTGCAGCCAATGCAGGAGTGGACGGCTTCATGCTGATGCCCGCCATGGTTTACAACTCCGACCGGCGTGAAACAGTCAACCACTTCCGCACTGTGGCGGCAGCCACTGACCTGCCTATCATGTGCTACAACAATCCCCCCGTCTACCGGGTGGATATTACGCCTGAAATGTTTGAGGACCTTGCCGATGTCGAGACTATTGTCTGTATCAAGGAAGCGGCCGGCGACACCAGACGCATCACTGACCTGTTTAACAAGCTAGGTGAACGTTACATCATTTTCTCAGGGCTTGATGACGTAGCCCTTGAAAGCATCATGCTTGGATGCAGTGGCTGGATATCAGGACTCGTTGATGCCTTCCCGCGTGAGAACCGGCTGATGTGGGACGCTGCTGCTGCCGGCGACTGGAAGCGGGGCCTTGAGATTTACCGCTGGTATATGCCAATGTTGCACTTTGACAGTCACCCCAAGCTTGTCCAGTATATCAAGTTGGCCTGCTCGGAAATGGGCTATGGAACCGAAACGGTACGCGCCCCGAGGCTGCCTCTTGCTGGAGAAGAGCGTGAAGACGCCCTTAAGATCATCAGGGAATCAGCGGCCACAAGGCCCTCCTGATAACCGGAGGGTGATCTCCTTATTGAGTAACCGTCCGGTAAGCCAACCCGGCTCCCACCAGATCACTCATTGCCATGCCGATGGACTTGAACAGGGTGACCTCCTCGGCGGATTCACGCAACGTAGCACTGCCACTGCACATCTCGGAAAGTTCCGCAACCACCCCCTCCCTTGTGAAGACGCCTTCCTCAATAGGCACCAGAATCTCGCCGGCTTCCTTGAATGCATTTACCCTGCTGTCAGCATAAACCTTCGCCTTAAGAACTAGCTCGGTGTCACACTCACGCTTGTCGGCATGATGATTACCAATAAAATCGGTATGGGTTCCCGGCTTGATCCAATCACCCATTACTACCGGCTCATGCGACCCTGTCGCGGCAACCACAATATCCGCCTCTGCACAGGCTGCCTGCCTGTCGTCAACGGCAATGAAATCAATCTCTGGCAATTCCTCTTTCATCATCCCTGCAACCTCTTCAGCCTTTGATCGGGTCCTTCCCCAAATCATGATCTTCTTCAGGTCCCGCACGCTGGCATTAGCCCGTATGATATAAGGAGCAAGGTTGCCGGTACCGAGGAGCAGCATCGTTTGTGAATCCTCCCTTGAAAGCAGGCGGGTGGCCAATCCGGAGATCCCGGCCGTTCTCCAGAATGTAACGGTCGTCCCATCGACCAGAGCCAATGGCTCACCATGCGCACGATCAAACAGCATCACCTTTGAATAGAGCGACTTGTAGGGAGGCTCGGCTCCCGGAAAATAGGTGAATGCCTTCACGGCTATCAACTGTTCACTCCATGATGGAAGAACAGCAAAGGCGTCATGTCCGGGACCTTGCTCATCAAGCAGGAATACCTGCCTAGGCGGCATCGAGTATTCTCCAGCGTATGCTTCCTGTAACGCATCTACAAGAGCGGGAAAACTAAGGGCTTGGTGAACTTCTTCAGCACTGATAACTTTCATGATATTACCTTTCCGGAGCAGCTTTCTTGCCTCAAAATCCAACTAAAAACCAGCATTTTTTTCCATCCATCCATGAAACCGTTAATTAAACTCCTAAGCTTCATTACCTTTCTCATTATTGCAGCCTACGCTCCATGCGCAGATAAGCCTGTCCATATCTTTATCCTTTCCGGACAATCTAACATGGCAGGCATGAACCCGACCACAGGCTTTGCCCCGGAGGCAAAAAAACTCTTTCCTGAGGACGAAGTGGTCTATTTCAAGATTGCCCGGGGAGGGCAGCCTATCCGACTCTGGGTCGAGGAATGGAATGACATTGCCGGAAAACATGACCTTAAACCAAGGATCAATGCTACCACATACTATAAGCCGATCCTCGAGAAATTTGCCGCCATTACCAAAGAGCACCCAAAGCCAAAGTCGGTCACCTTTTGCTGGATGCAGGGTGAACGTGATGCCAAAGAACAGCTCAGCAGTGCGTATACCGACGCCATGAAGCAACTCATTGCCAACCTTCGCCGTGACTTGAAGCAACCGGAAATGAACTTTGTCATCGGAAGGTTGTCCGACTGCCGCAATGACAAGTCATGGGAAAGTGTCCGCCAAGCACAGGTCAATGTCGCCAATGGCGACCCACATGGTTCGTGGGTTGACTGTGACGACCTCAACGACAAAGAGAAAAACGGAGTAAAGCGCAATGACCTGCACTACACCAAGGAAGGTTACGAACTTTTAGGACGCCGTTATGTCCGCCAGGCAAAAGCCCTCATCACTGGAAAAGCCCCGGCAAAAAATGGGCGCCCGGAGTGAAATATCCGTATAACCAGTAACCCGTTATTGCAATCCTGGTTAAGCATCTGAAACCTAGGGGTTGCCGTGCGGATATCGATCAACATCCATGGACTGGCAGAGACTGACCAATCCTGAAGACATTCCGTCCCCCGGACTGCTTATCGACCCGGAAAGAGTCGGCCGCAATATCGACAGGATGATCTCCACCGTAGGAAGGGCTGGCATCAAACGACTCCGTCCCCACGTGAAGAGTCACAAGATGACCGAAGTCATGAAACTGCAGATGGAGCACGGCATCCATAAATTCAAGGCCGCGACAATCGCGGAACTCGAAATGGCAGCAATCTCAGGTGCTCAGGACGTGTTATTGGCTTACCAACCGGTAGGCCCCAATATAGAACGACTTGCAAATTTAATCGAACGCTTCCCGGATACCTCATTTGCAGCAGTCACTGACAACTTTTCCTGTGCCCAATCCATTGCAGATAAACTGGGCAGAGAAAGATCTCCCTTCCGGCTATATATAGATATTGATTGCGGTATGCATCGCACGGGTATTGCTCTGGGTTCCGAAATGCATACCCTCCGGCATTGGATAGAGACCCAGCCTGGCGTCATCTTTTCCGGGATTCATGCCTACGATGGACACCTTCACCAACCCTGCCTTGAAAGCCGAAAGAAAAAGGTAAACTCAATAAGAAGAACGCTTGAAGATTATGCCACCGTGGACCCCCCGCCGGAAATCATTGT
>CALCSP010000584.1 GCA_937893785.1 uncultured Verrucomicrobiales bacterium | reverse complement strand
CTTGGAGGAAAAGGCTGAGATCCAGCAGGCGCCCAAGCGGGAAGGACGCAACATGATCATGTTCCTAACACCGCGCAAAACGCCGCTGGCGAAGAAAGAGGAAAAGGAGCTAGCCTCCAAAAAAGCCGTGCGCACTATTCCTGCACCGCCGCGAACTACGGCAGGAAACATACCGGCAAGTTGAGCTGATGAATCGGCATCCCACTCATTATGAGTGAAGTAGAAGCAAAAAATTCTTCCAAGTCGCTGCAAGACCCGGAAGGCTTGCCTCTCACCTTGTTTATGGCCCGAGATGCTTATGAGGTTGATCCCAATAATCCCATGGGACGCCAATCTGCTGGGGCATCATTTCTCAAGGCGTATCTCAACTATTCCGGCAACACAAGCCATCACCTTGTCGTCCCCCATGGGGACGAAGGTAAGTGGTTTCACAAGCAAGCCTGTGCAGTACACGCCGACTCCCGCACAGACATGGTGGGCCTGGGTCGGTGGGGAGAAGGAGCCAGCCGCACAGGAGCCTTTCATGTGCCAGACCCCGGCATCAACAACTGGGCCTGGAAACGGATGCCTTGGGGAGATGATGCTTTCTCAATTATTGGCATTGTTCACACGCTCTGCAGCTACAACGTCCAGCACGCCTTAGGGCAATACGCCAGCGCACCGGTCAGGTCCTGGGATGCCCTGATCTGCACCTCGAAAGCTGCACGATGCGTTGTGGAGGGCTTCTTAGAGAGACAGGAAGTATGGCTACGAAACCGTAACGAGGCCTGTCGGTTTGAACGCCCGCAATTACCGGTCATCCCACTGGGCATGCACCCCAATGAATGGGCACCGCCTGTGAGCAAGTCGACAGCATGCAGGAAAGCTCGGGGCGAGCTTGGTCTTCGCAGGGAAACACAACTAGTGCTGCTAGCCGGACGTCTCGACCTGATGACCAAGTATCAACCCGCACCCTTGATCCAGTGCCTTGGAGAACTACAGCAAACACAGCACCCAGACCTCGAATTACTGGTGTACGGGGAGGCTCCCAGCACCAAAATGATGACTCTGTGGAAAGAAACCTGCAGAGAGCTTGCACCCTCCCTGCCAATTCACTGGATACCGGGTCGCGACATCGAATTAGCCAAGGCAGTGCGATGGGCCGCCGATGTTTTCGTCAGCCTGGCGGACAACCCTCAGGAAACGTTTGGGATCACTCCACTAGAGGCCATGGCTGCAGAGCTGCCCTGCCTGGTAAGCGACTGGGATGGTTACCGAGAAAGCGTGGTGCAGCCAGGTGAACCGGGAGAGGCAACAGGATTCCGCGTAACAACACGGCTCGTAGCTGGCCTCGGAAAAGATGAAGCTCAGCACCTGCTAATGCACCAATCCGATGATTACTCTCGGGAAGTAGGACGCGTGGCTCAGGGCATCGCCGTAGACCTCGAACAATTCAAACAGCGCCTATCAAAACTTTTATGTTCACCAGACTTACGCGGCGCGATGGGAACCGCCGGGCGTCGACGGGTGGAATCGCGATACCACTGGAAGATCGTGATGGAGCAGTGGAGGGGTCTTACAGCTGACCTCACGGCACGCCGCCACCACGCGGCCGCTCTGGGGATCACAACCCCACCGCAATTACCGCCGTGGATGCCCGACACAAGCACGGGTTACGGCTGTTTCGCCAGCGAAATCTTGCCTGCTGGCTGGTCACCAGAAGCACCGGCCAGAGAGTTAGAACAACAGCGTCTGAACAACAGATTCCAGTCCTGGGATCAAAATTTGCTGAGCAAGAACGATGCCCGAAGGCGAGGCTGGTGGCTCAAGCAGGGCTTAGTTAAGCCATGAATGGCTCAGCAAAAAGTCCGTAGCTGGTTTTTAAAAACACACTCCCTTAAAAAAGTCAAGCAGCAAAACCACGAAACACATGCGAGAAACTTGGGCTTAACGGAACGAGCACGATATTTACGCGTTCTTGTGACAATACGGGAACAATTTCGGATAGAAGCCTTTGGCCAGGCTCACAGCACCGCGAGAGAACCGAACGGAGTGAGAGGAAATTCACCAGAAATCAATGGACCAGGTAGCTGTCAAAGGCTCACAGAACAAGCTTCCAATTGTCACCAGGCAAATGCCTCCGTAAGGTGGCCGCATTCAGACCTGTCCCATCAGCGTGCGATTTCATATCCAACAAGAAAGCGATATCCCGGCCTCAACGCAGCTTTACAACCAGAT
>CALCSP010000583.1 GCA_937893785.1 uncultured Verrucomicrobiales bacterium | reverse complement strand
TTGGAGAAGTATGGTTATGCATGGGGCAATCCAACATGGGCTGGGCACTCAAAAACACATTCGGTGCTGAACAAGAAGTAACGAGTGCAGAATTGCCTAACTTGCGTATCTTTAAATCTTCTCGAGAACACTGGCACAAACCGCTCAGGGAACCACGTGACCTGCTGGCCAAGTGGCAATCATGCACCCCTGAGGTCGCAGGCAATACTTCCGCCGTTTCGTATTATTTCGCCAGAAAGCTCCATGAAGAGCTGAAAATACCTGTCGGCATCATTGTCCAAGCATATGCCGGAACACCAATAGAAGGATGGATGCCTGCGGAAATTCAAAAGCATGATCCGCGCACGAGAGCGTCTATTGAAAATTACATCAAACTCTCACGTCGCTTCAATAAAGAGCAAGCGCTGGAACAATTTGAAAACGAACTCAACGATTACAGAGCAAAAATCGCTGCCGGGAAAACGATGAAAAATGCGTTCAAGCAACTATCGCCACCAATCATCACCAAACCAGCAGTTCTTGGCCATCAGTATCCTGCGCATATCTTCAATGCGATGATTTACCCGATCCGTCCATATGGGATAAGGGGTGCGATATGGTATCAGGGGGAAAGGAACTCCAAGGATGTTCCACAGGCTCTCAACTATCGCAGGCAACTGGCGCAACTGATCAACTTCTACAGATTTTCCTGGCACCATCACTCAGAAGGTCACGTAGCTGATGATTTCCCTTTTTATTTCACCCAGTTACCTAGCTGGAACCCTCCCCAAATAAAGCCTGTTGAGAGCGTGGAATCCCCTTGGGTAGTCAACCGTGAGATGATGCGCATGGTTACAACTGAAGTGCCAGGTACTGCCATGGCTGTCACCATTGATACAGGCGACGCCATTGCCCTCCACCCAAAAAACAAGAAGCCTATCGGCATACGGCATGCTTATCTGGCTTTGAAAAACGTTTATGGAAAAAACATTGTTGCAACAGGACCACGCTTTGTCAGCCATTCGGTACAGGGAAGCCGGATTATTCTGAAATTTGATTCAACTGGCAGTGGGCTCATGGCAGCCGACAATGGATCCCCCAATGCATTCGCAATCGCCGGGCGGAACAGGGAATGGCACTGGGCAAAGGCTGAAATCAAAGGAAAAACAATCATCCTTTCCGCAAAAGAAATAAATGAACCAATTGCCGCCCGATATGCATGGGCTATGAACCCCTCAAGACGCAATCTCATCTATAACCGGGAAGGGATACCCGCCTCACCATTCAGAACCGATGACTGGCCTCTTTTTGACGTAAAAAAGGACAAGCCCATCAGCGTTCATAAGCCGGAGAAACCGTCAGGATATCAAGCCGTAGATTGGAACCGCCCTTCGATGACACAATGAAATAGGAATGGCTCCATAAACACGGGGAAATTCTCAAGCCAATTGACAATCAAAGTGTTTCAAATTGCGTTATTGCCATCTAGGAGGCAAAATAACAGAATAAGACCAGCAGCTCATCTCCGACCAATTCAAGTACCTTAGCTGACACCCTCAGCCGCGAAACCAAAATTGAGCGTTCAAGAGAGCATTCAATAAACCTATGCCCCCGCACATGACTTCATTGCGCATCCTTGCGTTTACCTGCCGACTGGCATTGGTTGGCTTGTTACTGGTCCTGTCAACCGCATGGGCAAGCGGAGCCAAGACTACGGGTAACATCAGATTACTCGGAATCCGCATTGATTTTTCCGATGCACATAACGCCCCCAGTCTGGAAGACATCGAGAAAAAACTCAAGGCTGCCAAGAACAACTTTGAACGGTTCTCATTTGGCCGGATGAACATTGTCTACCACACCGTGGAGGTCAAACTAGGAAAGCGCGCCAGCTACAATGCCTCACAAATGGCCGCTCAGGCCGACCTGAGAGCAAATAAAGCTGGGCGTAATCCTGCAAGTTACAACATTGTCGGGTATTATTTTGGTGGTGGCTCTGTAGGGTCCCATGCCACTGTCGGTGGCAAGCGCTTCTGGTCGAAAGGAAACGGTGGATCAACCATCCACGAAATGGGACACAACTTCAATTTTGGTCACCAGAGAAGATGGGTTCCAAGCGGTAATAATCCAGTCGGACTGAAGGGAGAACTGTTAAATGACCCCTGGCAGTTCATGAAAAGCGGAGGCATTGACCCGGATCCTTACGAAAAGTGGCGGTGCAACTGGATTACAGCACGCCACGACATCGTAACCAATGGAAGCTTCACCAGAAGACTCTACAATTTCGACCAGAAAGACATTGCCAAGGCAAACAATAAGCGTGCCCTGCGAGTCAAGCGCACTACTTCCATCAACAAGTATTTCTGGATTGGTTACCGCTCCAGACTGCTTAATAAAAGCAGTTCACCAAACCAGAAGAACTACCAGATGCGTCAGGGACTGGTTTTCTACTGGGATCGTGGATCCCCCGGAAAAAGTGTCGTCCTTTTGGACCTGCACCAAGGAACAGGCGGCACTGATGACCAATCTCTTCAACCGGGTGAGACCTTTGCCGATAATGCAGGCAAGGTATACATCACCAATCTGGGACGCGGCGGAACGGCGCCAAATGAATACGTCGACGTGAGGATCAACCGTGGGACATTTACCGGGAACCGTGCACCACAGCCAACCTGGGACGCGCCGGACACATGGCCTGCAGGCGAACCCATGACAGTAACCGTAAACGGAAACGACCCGGACGGCGATGAGGTGGCCTGTATGTGGCGTAGCGGGGGGATTGCCCACAATACGAGTGCCACAAGCCTTACCCTTACCAAAAACAAGGCCGGTACGTTTACTTTGCGAGCACTCGTCTCTGACATGAAGGGCAAAACAAAAGAATTGCGCAAGTCCATAACTATCACGGGAGCAGTTCCCACTAACGAATGGACGGGAAATACCAATACCTTCTGGTTTGAACAATCAAACTGGACCTCGGGAGATCAACCGAATGCGCCGGACACCGTTGCCGTATGGAATGGCTCCTTTACCGGGGACAATCAACCAGGCTTCAGCACCCCGGAAGTCAAGCAGTTGCGCCAGATACGACTGGAGCAAAGCCTAGAGAAGGACGTATCGCTCGAAATTCGGGATCCCAACGGCATGCTCGATCTCTTTCAGGGAGGGATCGATATGACCGAGAGCGTGAAAAATCTGACTATCCATGGAAATGGCATACTAAGACTACAGACTGATCAAAGCTGGATGACCTCCACAGAAGCCAGTCTAACCGTAGACACCTCAATTAATCTCAATGGCAAAACCCTCAGTGTGGCAGCACAAAACCAAGTCGCATTCTCCGGAAGCATCAATGGCACTGGCGGAATTAAACTCAACAATACCGGGAAACTGATTCTCGATGATGCCTCATACTCGGGAACTACACTAGTGGAAAAGGGCACGCTGGAGATTAGCGGCACTTTGTCCCGAACTACGGTCATGGTGGAAAAAGACGCCACTCTGGGGGGAACCGGATACATCGGCGGACATATTATGATCGCTAATAACGCCACACTTGCCCCCGGAAGTGAATCAACACTTGGAACACTAAACTGCATGGGGGGCCTCACACTCAAAGGCAACATTCAAGTCGCAGTAAATCCTGCACTTTCCCCCAATTCTGACCGCATTAATGTCAGTGGTCCGCTAGAAGTCCATCCTGAAAATACCAACATCCTCACCATTGCCAATATAGGCGAACAATATGCAGCAGGGCAGGCATTTAACATATTCAACCGACCCATACCCAATGGTAATCTGATAACCATCCAACCCCTCATTCCTGCACCGGGACTACTTTGGGAAAACCATCTTGAGAGAAATGGAAGCATCACCATTGTCAAGGATCCTGATATCATCACTTTCGAACGCTGGGCACATGAAATCTCCGCCCTTTCCGGTCCGAGCGCCGCTCTCGATGCTGACCCAAATAGAGATGGCATCGCAAATGGAATCGCATTCGTGCTGGGCAGCACCGATGCATTTACCGATACAAGAAACCTGCTGCCCGAATGGGAATACGTGCCCGCCCGTTTCGAAGACGGTAACCAGTATCCCGGTGAAATTGTTATTAGTTACCCTCGTTCAAAAAATGCTGCCATTTCCGTGAGTTCAGCACTTGAGTATTCCTCTGACTTGGTGAACTGGCATGCTGCAAGCGAAAACGACACCAATATCACCATTGATTTGGAGGAAGACTTCTACGGCGAGGGCATTGACCGCGTTGAAATTCACCTTTTGGATGCACTTGCCCCAAAGGGTAAATTCCTACTACGCCTCAAGGCATCACTCATGCGTGAATAAATTCAAAGAAATTGCGATGTCGTAAACCATGACCGGTTTCTTTATTTTCAATGCTCCCGGTCACTTCCTCGATGGAAAATAACCATTCCCTTTTATCGGTATTATGGTTAATTACACACCCAGCAAAAGAAGAGAGATGACTTCAACGAATAGAAGAAATTTTTTGCGCGGTATTGGAGTCTCCATTGCGCTCCCTGCCCTCGAATCTTTGGGGGGCACTCCCCAAAATTCGGCAAAAGCCAGTCGCTTTGTCTGCATTTCACCTAACTACGGAATGAATCCAGGCGGATTTTTTCCGGAACAAACCGGTCCCGATTATGCCCTTCCCCTGCTACTCAAGCCACTGGAAAAACATCGGCATGACTTAACGGTTTTCAGCAACCTTGATCATCCCGAAGTAGGCGGAGGTCACGGTTGTTCCAATACACTACTTAACGGAGTTGAACTCAAGGATGCCAAGGACAATCCACAACGCCTGCACTCACTCGACGAGTATATGGCAGAGAAAATCGGTCAACAGACCCGCTTTGCTTCCCTCCGACTTGGTTCAGGTGGAATTTCGTGGTCACGTGCAGGCGTCATACTTCCCAGTGAAGGAAACCCAACGAGTGTATTTGGTCGAATGTTTCTGGAGGACAACCCGAAAATCAAAACCAAGACAAAGGAATATCTTCGGGAAGATGCCAGTATTTTGGATGTCGTCAAGACAGATGCCAAGCGACTGAACAGTAAGCTTACCCGAAATGATCAGAACAAGCTTGATGAATATCTGACGGCGATTCGGGAAGTAGAACGAAAGTTACAGCGCCGCACTAACTGGATTGACATTCCCAAACCCAAGGCAAGCGATAAAGTAATCAGAGGAGATGATGAAATGGTCGTGGATTTGACCTATCCTTACAACACATCCGTCATGTATGATTTGATGGTTCTAGCCCTCCAAGCCAACCTCACAAACATCATCACTTTTGGTCACCCTGGCGGTAACCGGTTATTCCCTTTCGATGGCATTAGTATGGGGTATCATTCCCTGACTCACCATGGCAAGCGGCCTGACCTGCTCAAAGAGCTGAATATTATTGAAACTTTTTACGCGACGCAGTTCGCGGGACTCCTTGACCGTTTAAAGGTTGCCCGTGATACAGAAGGCAGATCACTACTGGAGTCAACAGTCGTGATGTTTGGCAGCGGCATGGGTAATGCCAGTTCACATTCCAGCCGCAACCTTCCCATCATGATTGCCGGGGGAGGATTTAAAAACGGGCAACATCATCGGTTTGATCGCAATGGACGAAACGGACGCCCACTCTGCGATCTCTACGTCACTATTCTTCAACAACTCGGAGTCAAGACCGACCGCTTCTCAACCAGCACAGCAAACCTGAATCACTTGCTGGGATGATAACTTTTCGCTGCGTCATTGCCTTCACTTTGCTTACGATCTATGCAGATGGAAAAGGCGATAATCGTCTTTTAGTGCCTTTCCTAAAGGCATACTGCATAGATTGCCATGGTCCTGACAAACAAAAGGGAGACCGCCGATTTGACAGGCTAACCGGTAATTTTAGCAATATTAATGAAGCAGAAACTTTTCAGGAAATCTTAGATCAGCTTAACCTTGCCGAGATGCCTCCGGAAGGCAAAAAGCAACCTCAGGAAGCTGAACTTAAAAACATCGTTGCCCACCTGACGAAATCCCTGAAGGAAGCTCGCGCAATCGCAGATGAGAACTCCGGCAAGGTGATACTCCGCAGACTGAACCGAACAGAATACCTGAACACAATCCGGGACTTGTTCGGGTTGAAGATGGTTGACTTTGATCCAACAACCACATTTCCTCCTGATGATTCCATCGATGGATTTGACAATGTTGGTGAAGGGTTAATTGCATCGGGTCACTTGCTACAAAACTATCTGGAAGCAGCACGCAAGGTTTCTGAAAAAGTGGTGCGACCCGGTCCTCGTCCGAAAATGATTAAGTACGAATCCGGCATCAAGGCAACAACGGATACGGATCAGATCATTCTCAATGGAGTGGGCATTGACAAGGTGGCACGCCGGGAAGCGGGGCGCCTATATATCAAGTTTCGCCAACCGCTAGGATTTCCTCTGCTAGATAAAAAAAGAGGAGTTCCGGCTGATGGAGAATATTTGATCCGTTTTTCTGCAAAGGCTGTGCGGAGAAAATCTCGCTATAAAGATGCAGATCTAAGATACAATTCCAGTGAACCAATGCGCTTGTCTATTTCCATCGATTCAAGAGAACTGGGAGCAACCGCCCACCGGATCATCGGCGAGTATGAAATTCCCGATGACAGAGTGATAGAAATTGAGCACAGGGTTTGGCTGGAAAAGGGAT
Organism: uncultured Verrucomicrobiales bacterium; assembly: GCA_937893785.1. Lineage (GTDB taxonomy): Bacteria > Verrucomicrobiota > Verrucomicrobiia > Verrucomicrobiales > DEV007 > CACIUL01. The sequence goes on along the minus strand of CALCSP010000583.1, from coordinate 1,165 downwards.
TTACCTTTCACCTGCATTGGGCAAACGGACCCAATGGTTCCTTCAAGAGAATCCTGCGCAAGGTGCTGCCTAAATATAACAAGGATGCGCTCTACCCCATGCGCAACCCACCGGAAATGTATGTGGGTTCGGGACCTGAACTGCATATCAATACACTCGAAATTGAAGGGCCTTTTTACGAAGAATGGCCGCCTTCTGGATTTGTTCGATTCTTTCCGAATCCTCCGACTGTCCCTGGACCTGAGTATCTGGACACCTGCTTGACGCGATTGGCAAATACTGCCTTCCGACGACCAATAAGCACGGAAGAGCTCAAGCCTTATCTCGATCTGGCAAAAAAATATCTCGAGGAGAGAAAGGACTTCTGGGCCGCCGCCCGTTATGGAGTGCGCGCCATATTGACCTCTCCCCGTTTCCTTTATCTTGCAGAAGCCTCTGCGAGAAAAGACAGCAAGCTAGACGGTTATGAACTTGCCACCCGGTTATCGTATTTTTTATGGAGTTCAATGCCTGATGATTCACTGCGAAGGGCGGCTGCAGCAGGAATCCTACACCACCCGGATGAACTCCGCAGGCAGGTCGAGCGCATGCTCAAGGATCCAAAGGCAAGCGCCTTGGCTGAAAATTTTGTTGGCCAGTGGTTGCACTTACGCAACTTGGGCGAAATGCCACCAGACCCAGAAAAAAGTAAATCCTATTATGCCGACAACCTTGAAAGTGCCATGCGGCAGGAAACTCGGCTCTTCTTCCAACATATACTCTCAAACAACCGGAGCATTCTGGATTTCATTGATTCAGACTACACGTTTCTAAATCCCGCCCTAGCCCGTCATTATCAAATCTCTGGAGTCACAAAAGATGCGTTTCAGAGGGTCTCACTTAAACCGGAACACCATCGCGGCGGACTGCTCGGTCACGGAAGCATCCTGACAGCAACCTCAAACGGTGTGGAAACCCAACCAGTTACCCGCGGAGTATGGATTCTGGAAAACCTACTGGGAACACCTCCCAATCCTCCACCACCGGATATCGAGCCTATTGAACCAGACACCCGTGGAGTCACCACTGTCCGTGCACTCATGGAAAAACACCGTAATAATGCCACTTGTTATGAATGCCACCGCAAGATTGATCCTCTGGGTCTTTCCATGGAAAATTATGATTA
>CALCSP010000582.1 GCA_937893785.1 uncultured Verrucomicrobiales bacterium | reverse complement strand
CGTGATGAAGTTGCGAAGGGCGCGAGATTTGGTCTGGGAGAAGTCCAGTGCCAGCAGGCTTGCCGTAGCAACTCTGGGAGGCGTTCCTGCAAGTGCGGGATCATCCAGCTTGATGACCCTGCCGTTCATGTGAGGAGCCCATGGATTATTGCCCCAGTCAGCACCGTAGAGCGCTCCGTCGGGACCGAAATTGATCCCTATGACGAACAACCCCTTCAGGACTTGATGCTCACCGGTCATCTTGAAGCTTGCGCCGTCAGGTTCGGTAGTGAATGCCGTGATCTGCTTATTGGAATGAGCGAGGAAGAAATGCTTGCGGTGGCGTTCTCCAAGGGCGGTACCCGGGTTGTAGGCAAATCCTGCAGGTCCGGCTGAATAATTGGAGATAGGGGGTAATAAGAAAGCTGGCTGGTCTTCTTCGGCCGGTTTCCATAATTTTTCCGCCAACCATTGGTTGTGATCTTTTTTCCGGTATTGGTGATTGGCCCGCCAACCCGAGTCACTGCCCTCAACAATAAAAACAAAACGTTCACGATCGCCAAAATCACCATCATTATCGACAGTGAAAAGGTTGCCGTATTCGTCAAAGGCGAGTTCCTGTGGGTTGCGCAGTCCGCGGGCAAAAACCTCAAAGCCGCTCCCGTCAGTCTCAATGCGCATGACCCCTCCCTCACCAGGGAAATGGAAGCGCTTGCCATCCTCCTTTCGCGTGGCACTGATGCCCTTGTCGCCAATGGACCAGTAGATACGGCCATCTGGACCTAGGGTAGGTCCATGCATGTCATGACCACCATAACCGATATGGATTCCAAAACCGTGCGCCATTTCCTCAACTTTATCACCCATTTTATCACCATCGGTGTCGGTGATTTTATAGAAACCCGGGATACAGGCGACATAGGCAGCGCCCTCATGCCATAAGACTCCTCCGGCTAGTCCGTGCACCTCGGTGTTCAATCCCTCAAAGAAGACTTCGCGTCGCGAATGACTATCAGCAGGTAATCGAATGATCTTTTCCTTGAATTGGAAAAGGGACTTCCAGTCTTGCTTCCTGCTGCGGATCAGGGTTCGCTTGTCTTCCACTGAGTTGCTGGCAAGGGTGTCTTCAAGCCATCCCCAGTTACGCCGTATGTCCAATGCGCCGTTGTTTCTTCGAGTGGTTTCCGATAGGTAAATACTGCCGTCATTGGCCACGGAAATACCGACACAACTGCCCACTGTGCCGTAAGGTACTACTTCTTCCATGACCAGTCCCGCCGGGCCTGGGACCGGAGCAGGTTTGACTGCAACTTTTACAAGTTTAGTGGATATCTTAACTCCTGGAATGCGAAGGGTGTGGATGTTGATCCACTTGTTTGCGTTGCTGCCTTTGGATATGATCCTTAACTGGTTGGCAGAAGATTCCTTAAATTGAAAGGTTTCCGGGTTATTGTTTTCTCCGGAGCTGGTAAAGCTACCAAGGTTTTCCCAAGAATCTCCATCGTTTGTGACCTCAACGTCAAAGTTGTATTTCCGATTGCCATTATGAAATCCGATCTCAACAGAGTCAATCTTTACAGGCTCATTGAAGGTTATTGCGATCCATTCACCGGAACCTTCCGCGGCCCAGCGGGTTCCGGGTAAGTCATCCAGTGATGCAGTGGCTGGGTTGCCGACCTGTGCAGAGCTTGCCGTAACCTTGATAATTTCGGCGCAGTGGCAGAAGCCGGATGCAAAGAGTATAAGGATAAAGCTGAGAGTAATCTTGTTCAATTGGACAAGTGATGAATAGGAGGAGGTTAGAATTGTGTAAAAATAATAGGTCCCGTTTTTGACGTGGGTCACTTTCTTAGATTTAGTTACGGTTGCCAGTGCGGCTTTGTTTTAAGGTGCTTCTGCTGCTAGAATTTTTGGCTCTACTTGGGCTGCTACTGCTGCTTCCAGTGCG
>CALCSP010000581.1 GCA_937893785.1 uncultured Verrucomicrobiales bacterium | reverse complement strand
TCGGGCTTGGGATCAAAGCTCTCCATGTGGCTCACTCCGCCCCGCATGAACAACCAGATCACCCGTTTTGCCTTGGGTGCAAAATGCGGTTTTCCGTCCGGCAAACCATGTTGTTCGGCAGCCATGATTCCGTTGAGCGCGAGTGCGCCAAAGCCAAGTCCTGATTGCAGGATAGCTCGCCTTGAAAAAGGATACCGGTAGTCTTGATTCATCGAATTATTAGGAAGTCATTAAGGTTGATCAAAGCATGAATGAAATGCTCTCGCTGGGGTTGATCTTTCAGGTATGACAAGCTGGCAGCCAGCTCGGATTCTGCCGGCGCTCGGGCCAGGATCTTCAGAAATGCAGCGCGGGCGAATGCATCGGGACTTATGTCCGGATTGAATGTTGCCGCGATCTGTTTTGCTGCCGCGGTCGCCGTTTGGCTGTTCATCATCGCCAACGCCTGCTGCGGTACAATGCTTTCACTGCGCTGGTAGCAGGCAAACACGTCGGCGTCATCGAAGGTCGACAAGAACTTTGAGCGTCCGTCTCGTGAATGAAAGAAGTAGAGACTGCGTCGTTGGGCGTTGGGTGAGGGCGTGATCGGGGGACCACCGCGGGTCAGATCAAGTGTTCCAGCCAGGTGCAGCAGGCTGTCCCGAATTACCTGAGACTCCATCCGCCGGCTGTTCATGCGCCAGTAGTGGTGATTGTCCTTGTCGACGGCGAGAGTTCTCGCGTCCGCAGCGAGATTGGAGGAACTGCGCTGCCAGGTCTTTGATGAGAGGATCAATCGGTGAAGGTGCTTCATGTCCCATCCCGACTCGATCAACTCAACGGCCAGGTAATCCAACAGGTCCTGATGCACTGGCTTCGGCGCCCTCAAGCCAAAGTCAGCAATAGACTCCACCAGTGGAGAACCAAAGTGCCGCAGCCAGATGTGGTTGACTGCCACCCGGGCTGTCAGGGGATGATCACGATGCGTTAACCAGTTCGCCAGCGCCGTTCTTCGACCGGTGCTGGTTTTTGGGTAACCATCGCCCGCAGGCAGGGCATCCTTGTTCGGCGTCTTGAGAAGAGACACCTTACTAACAGTCAGGGGTTCGTAGGCCGGGAATTCCCCGGCCTTGAGATCCGCTTCCAGTTTCTTGATCGTCTCCGAGGCTTTGCCCGCTTTTTTCGCGTCGAGCAAGTCGACTCTTGCACTGGCAAGGTTCCTTTCAAGCAACATGCGGCGGGCATTCTCTTCCGTGCCCTTCCCCCTTTTCCGGTAATTTACGTTATCCGCATCGATTCGTGCTTTGGTAAAAGCATATTCCGCTTCGGCCAGATTCAGCCTGGCTTTGGCCAGTTCGACGGTATTTTCCGTGATTGCTGGCGCGCTGGCGACGATCGGCTTCGCCTTTTCACTGGCCTTTTTAAGGATTTTCTCAGCAGGTAAGTGCCGGACCTCGATGCCGTAAAAGTCAGCAGTGGCATCATATATTGCCCTCAGATATTTTCGGCGGTCAGCATCTTCCCATAGTTTGAGGTAGTGGGCACGGACGGCAGCTCCAGGCTTTGGATTGTCGTCGAAGTACTTGCTG
>CALCSP010000580.1 GCA_937893785.1 uncultured Verrucomicrobiales bacterium | reverse complement strand
ACTCCGCCGGCATTGATTGCTTTGCCGGTTGCCACCTTGCCCTGCAAACGGAGTGCGGGATGGGTGCGGATCCCCATGGAACCTTCCTTCGTGTCACCGAATTTCACATCGCCATGGGTGGCGCGCAGTGTGACACGGTAGTCAATACCCCGACCGCCATCGGGCAGGGAGAAGAACTTGATGCGAGTGGTGTCAGAGCACTGAGCCTTCCCTGCGGGACTGATCCACTCGTTTTCTGTGGCAATTTCATCAGATCCGGATTTGAGAAATTTTTGATGCACAATTTTTCCCCTGGTTTTTCCGATGTGCCAAAAACTAATGCCGTTGACATCCCCGTGGCTGTACCAAAGTGACTCATGGTGAATGTGGTCATGTGCCTCTCCAGGTGAATCCTTACTGAAGGGAAAATCCCTGACCATTCTCTTACCCCCGGGACCGGCAATCGGATAAAGGACCGGTTTGGCTCGATCCTTGCCGAAGTGATATGTGGTAAAAGCATCTCCGCCGATAGTGACATTGATGGTGTTTTCACTCTTGGTCAGCTTGATTTCTTCACCCTGTGCTGCGGTAAATGCCGCGAGAGCAAAAGGTGCAATAATTGTCGTCTTTAAAAGGGTCATGTGGATTCTTTAGTGAGCTGCAGGTTTCAGTTATCTCATCCGAATAATAGACGAGGCTAGCGAAAAGTGTCTGATAGGCCAAGACCGATCTGCAAATCTTTGAGGATTTTTAGAGTGCATGGATGATTGAATGGGTTCCCTGTTGATCGGCGGGGTTGTGGATTCACGGCGTTCAAATATGGTGCTGGAGTTCAGTAGCCATATATAGACGAGCAGTGTGAACATGGTAGCAAGCAGGACAATAATGCCTACCAGACTGATGAGTTGCTTAATCACGCGGAAAGCTTAATAGCGCTTTTATTCGTCGGCAAGCGGTCCGAGCAGGGCTGCATAGGCGCCGTCGTGAACTTCAGAGGGTATTAGTGTTACCTCCTTAATCACACGAAGGCTGGGATAGGACTCGACAATACTCGCTACCACCTCGCTGTTTTCCTCAGCTTCAATGCTGCACGTGCTGTAGACAAGTTTTCCTCCGGGCTTGAGCAGGGGTAGCACTGCTAGAACGAGGCGTAACTGAAGTGAAGCCATCTGGTTTTCAAATCCTGGCATCAAGCGCCAGCGAGCATCAACACGGCGGCGCAAAACTCCAGTGTTGGAACATGGAACATCGATAATGATTCTGTCGAAGCTTTCCTTGAAGTGCGCGGGGGTGGCGCCCTCTTTAAGAAGGTCAATCTCCATTACAGTCACATTGTCCGCTGCCAGCCTACTCATGTTTTCCTGTAGGCGCTCACTGCGTGGTCCAGCAAGATCCAAGGCGATGATCTCCCCGGTGTTCTCCATTGCAGTGGCGAGGATCGCGCTTTTACCGCCAGGCGCGGCACAGGCATCCAAAATGCGTTCTCCTGGCTCAGGAGCCAGCAGTCCGGGTGCTGTTGCAGTTGAGGGATCCTGTGCATAGCAGCGCCCGCTGGACAGGGCTTCAGTAGGCAGAGTTTCCACCAGATAGAAACCGGGATAGGATTCAATAGGTGTCGCTCGGCTCAGCTCCAAATCCTGAGCGTTTAATCCACCGCGCAGGGGATTTGAGCGGATAATCATTGGGGCCGGGCTTGCAGCATATTCCACCAGGCTTGCAGCCTTTTCAGGGCCGAGTTTTTTTTCCCAGCGCTTGTAAATATATTCAGGCATTGAATAGCGCTGGAAGGGAGGCAGAGCTGCGGCTTTAGCCAATAAGTCATCGCTTTCTCGGGTGGCTCTGCGCAAGACTGCATTAATCATTGGGCGGGCACGGGGGCGTGCTAATTCCACGGTTTCATTGACTGCGGCATGATCGGGTACGCGCATTAGTAGGATCTGGTAAAGGCCCAGTTCAAGCAAACGTTGCTCTTCGTTACCAGTTTTTCCCTTGCGTAGCAGGTCAATCCAGAAACCCAGCAGGTTGAGGTTACGGATAACGCCAAGGGTAATGTTCTGCACGAAGGCCCGGTCACGAGTATCCAAAGATGCCTTGTTGCAGTGCTTATCGATGATCCTGTCAATGAACGTGGTGGATTCCTCCCAGTCACGCAGAATCGCGGCACAGGTGCGCCGGGTGTGCTTGCTGGCCATGATTTACAGGTTCAATGAACTGGTGTTTTAAGCGTGCAGATCAAATCAGGCTACCAAAAGCGATGTGGTCCACATAGGCTTAGTGCGAGGGAGTAAGGCCGACCGGGATACTTAATGATGGGAGATCTTTTAGGGTGAGTGTCAGCACAATGCCAAACTCATCACTTCCTGAACGGTGGTCAGAGATCAGGGCTCCAAGACCGGCGGTCCAACTATTTAAGTCGTAATGAACAGTATACTGTTGATACTCGAGGGTGCCGTCATCAAACTCGTAGCGCTGACGTGCACTGAGTCCCCACCTGTCATTGACACGGTAATAAGCCCGGAAGTCGAGCAGGTTCGAGTTCTCGAAGAGCGGGTGGTCCTTCAGGTAACGGTGACCAATGACGAACTCAAACCTTTCCGTGGGCATGAATGCAAGTTGAGTATTGAATTCCTTGTAGTCGAATGGGTCATCAGCAAGGATCGGCAATCCGAACTCGTGCCTAAGGGACACCCAGTGAACAGGTTTGAATGTTACGGAATTGTAGACATTGGAGAAGTCACGATCATACTCCGGATCCTTGATGTAAGCATCCAAGTAGGTGTTGAGTTCAAGCCAGGTAAATGCGTTGCCATCACGGCGAGTCTGGAATCGCTGGGAGACACCGGGGCGAACAATATTCCAGTCTGCAATACTGTCTGTGGCGGTGAAGTGGGCAAGGTCGATAGGGCGCAGTTTGGTGCTTGGGATCAGACGGTCGATTTTTCCGATTGAAGAGTTGAGTTCATCGGATGCCACAAAGGAATAATTCAGGTAGGGTTGCACGACGTGCCTGATGCCATTGATTCCAAGTCTGGGCAGTTGGAAATCCGCATAGTCTCTGGAAACTTTGAACGATGTATCGACACCCAGATGGAAGGCCGTGCGCGTGTCGGAGTCACCGCCTCCCTCAACGTCACTATATGAGGTTGCACGAAAACCAGCTCTTGGGTTTACGTTTAGCCAGCCAAAGTAGGCACGTGGTGCAGATAACTGATGATAGGTGTCCAGTCTGGTGAACCCGGTTTCATTGTTGGCCTGCGACTTGAGCTTGCCAAGCATACTTTCAGCTTCAATGAAGCTCAGTTCACGAATCCTCCCCGGAACACCATCGTTTAAACCAGCAACCTTTGCCTCGAGTTTTTCGATTTCAGAAAGCATCTTGTCGCGCTCAATAGACCCGAGCTTCTCGTTGTAGATGCCGGCACTTGTTGAGCCGGTGTAGTAAAGACCGGAGTTACCAATTGGTTGGGTAGTGAAATCAAACGCCAGTTCAGGGAGCTGGGTGGTTGTGCGATAGAAATCATTTGCCTGAAAGCGTGTCCATAGGCTTGCGCTACCTCTGGGGAAAATTTTCTGTAGGCTGATCAGGTTGTCAGGCTGTGGGTTAACCCTGTATTCATCAGGGAAGAAGTCCTCATAAAAGAAGGCATCACTGATCTTGTTGATATCGAGGTCTAGGTAGATGGTGTCATCGTCTGAGCCGGGCAGGTAGATACGGTGCTGGAGATTGAGACGATAACGATCCGGGTCGACCTGTGCATTGCGCACCCGCTTGTTGTGTGTCTGGGAAGGGTCATTATCGTTGGCATAATACACTTTGAGATTGCCGAAGTGCTTGTTGTCGCGATCCTTTATCAACTTCAGGTCGACTCCTCCGGCGACTCCTCTGCTGGAACGCAGGTCAAGGTGGTATGTGGCAAGCGTATGCTCACCGATCATCATTCCGTAGCGGTTGAGTAGAAAAGCTCCCCAGTTACTGCGGTAACCAGGCACAAAGTGGTAACCCTGCTCGGCATCCAGGGGTTGGGAAAGATAAGGTAGCCACATGACCGGTGTGTTCCCGGCGTAGACTGTCATGTTTCTGAAGATGATGCGCTGCTGGTGCTTTGGCTTATCGAGCCCTATGATGTCGACCTTTTTTGCTTTGATCCTGTAGTTGGGATTGACACTGTCATGCGTGGTGAACATTGACGATGTCATCGAGATGCTCTCCATTTTTTGGAGCTGGGTATTGAAGGAATCGGATTCGTAGAAAAGCGGCGCCTTGCCGCTTTTCAGGTGGTTAGCAGTTACCTTTCCAGTATTGATGTTGTAGATGGCGGCATTTCCCTTGTAAGCCAGTTCTCCCTTGTAGATGGATACATTATTTTCAGTATGAATATCTCCACTTTCGATGTGGTATTCGGCCTTGCCGGCAACAATTTCCGTGTCGCCGTAAGTGATGTGAACATTGCCACGAGCGGTGGCGATCCCGGTCGTGTGATCGTAATCGGTCTCGTCACTGTCGATGTTGATGGCTTCCCCCTTCTT
>CALCSP010000579.1 GCA_937893785.1 uncultured Verrucomicrobiales bacterium | reverse complement strand
TTCTGCAACTTGACCTTAAACATGGTACCGGCCAATACGGCACTAATTGTGCCCTCAATCTCCTGGGACTTGGTATCCCCACTGCTGGCACGCCGACGCTTACCCTCCTCAATGGCTTTCTTATCAACCCGGCGTGACCGCGCTTTTCGCGCCCTTGTACGTTTTTCGTTACCCATATATCAAGTTACTCTTCAGGCCTCAAAAAATAGCCTATATCCTTAAAACTTAGCACATCATTGACAAATTCCCACATTTTCATGACACTCAAAAGCCATGACGAAACCTTCAACGGAAATTGAGTTCTCCCGCTTCGGCGAAAAACTGCGGGAACAATGCGGAATTCTAGAGCTCATGGATGATCTGGGAAAGGCGCTAACCACCAACCCCGACATGCGCATGATGGGAGGAGGCAACCCTGCAGCAATTCCCCAAGTGCAGCAAATATGGAGGGATCGTGCCAGAGCATTGCTCGAAGAAAGTCAGGAATTTGACCGGATGCTGGTTAACTATGACCCGCCGGCCGGCAACCCGCGTTTCCTGAAGGCGGTGGCCACTTGCCTAAACCGCGACACGGGATGGAATGTGCACCCTGAAAATGTTGCCGTCACCTGTGGAGGACAAACCGCGTTCTTCTTCCTCTTCAACATGCTTGCAGGAAAATTCTCCGACGGCAGCCACAGGAAGATACTCCTCCCCCTGACACCAGAATATATCGGGTATGCCAATCAGGGAGTCAGCCAGGACCTGTTCACCGCATTGCCTGCAATCATTGAAGAAGGCGAAAATAACACGTTCAAATACCGTGTTGATTTCGACAATCTTGAAATCACCAAGGAGATTGCTGCCATCTGTGTCTCACGCCCAACCAATCCAAGCGGCAACGTGCTCAGTGATACGGAGATTGCCAGACTCTCAGATTTGGCAAAAGAGAACGGAATCCCGCTGATCATTGACAACGCCTACGGCAACCCCTTCCCCGGCGCGATCTTTACCGATGCGCAACCAATCTGGGATGACCATATTATCCTGACCCTCAGCCTTTCAAAGCTCGGACTTCCCGGAACGCGAACCGGGATTATCGTCGCCTCTGAAGCCATCACCAATGCCATATCAGCGATGACTGCCGTTGTCGGTCTAGCCAACAATAATATCGGGCAAACACTTGCTCTTCCTTTGCTGGAAAGCGGTGAACTCATCCACATCAGCAACGACATTATCCGTCCTTTTTACAAAAAGCGGGCCGAGGAGGCCCGGCAATTTCTTGACGAGGCCTTCAACGACTCAACCCCCTACCGTGTCCATGCCACCGAGGGAGCTTTTTTCCTTTGGCTTTGGTTTCCCGAGCTACCAATCTCCTCCAAAGAGCTCTATTACCGGCTCAAGCAACGCGACGTATTGGTCGTTTCCGGGGAATACTTTTTCTTCGGCCTCGATAAGCCATGGCAACACAGTCAGGAATGCATACGCGTAACCTTTTCACAGCCCATGGAAATTGTTCGCGAAGGCATCGTAATCATCGCCGAGGAAGTGCGTAAGGCCTATCGCAATAAGATCAAATAAACCTACTGAGAATCGGCTCAAGTTTTCGCCTCGTTTTCTCTGGCCATAACTTGGCATCGGTAACCAGTGCGCTATCAAGGGCACAATGTTCTGGCCAGTCGGCAGCAACCGGAATCCTCGGTATGGCATCAGCTATGATTTCCTTTGCCGCTGCCGCGTTGGCATTGAGGTGTGAGATAACCGCGTCGGCAGTTACCGCTTCCTCCCCGGTTTTCCAGCAATCGTAATCAGTAATCATCGCCAGTGTTGCCAGAGACACCTCAGCCTCACGCGCCAGTTTAGCCTCGGCAAGGTTCGTCATCCCAATAACATCAAACCCAAACTTGTGGTTGAACAGTGACTCGGCACGAGTGGAAAACGCAGGCCCGTCCATGTTCACATAGGTTCCTCCATCATGCACACAACCCTTGTGAATCTCCGAAGCGCTCTGGTAGAGGATCCCTCGTAGCCCGCTGCTGACCGGTTCCCCAAATGCCACATGCGCACATATGCCCTCACCAAAGAAGGTATGCTCACAACGGCGACTGGTCCGATCAAAAAACTGGTCAGGCAAAACAATGTCACGCGGGACATATTTTTCCTGCAGGCTACCAACGGCAGTCACCGCAATGATCCACCTGACACCAAGCGAACGAAGAGCCCATATGTGGGCACGGTGATTGAGTTCATGCGGTAAAATCCGGTGTCCGCGCCCGTGCCGAGGAAGGAAAAACACACGCCTGCCCGAAAGCCTTCCACCGATAATAGCATCAGCAGGGTCGCCATAGGGCGTCTTGACATTGTGCTCTTCAATGTCTTCAAGTCCCTCGATTTGATAAAGGCCACTGCCACCAATGACTCCAATGGCCGGTTCTGCAGAATCAATGCCTGACATAGTGGCCGAATCTTACCCTTGATCGGCGCAGGGTCGAGATGAATTAATCAAGTATTGTAGAAAGATTCGATACTTGCCGCACGTTTTCTTAATATAACAAATACTCTAAGACTCTCCCACCATGTTCAAGCCCCTGACCATTCTATTGCTTTTACTAATGATCTCGGGGGGCTGGTTGCTCTTAAGGCCCAGACTCAGCGCAAGCTCTAAGGAAGCAGTTTCCTTGCGCGTTGAAAAAATCAGGCAGGCTGTCATGCCACGGCTGCAAACGGAACTAGATGCCAAAAATCTTCAACCAGGATCTCCCATCTTCATCAGAATATTTAAAGAAGAAAAAATTCTGGAATTATGGATCGAAAAAATGGAAGGCGGTCGGTTCGAGCTCTTCAAGTCATACCCTATATGTACTTTCTCAGGTACACTGGGACCGAAGCTATCGGAGGGAGATAAGCAGGCTCCGGAAGGATTTTACTTTGTGCCACCCACAAGGATGAACCCCAACAGCCGATTCCACCTCTCCTTCAATCTGGGTTACCCGAATACCTATGAACGCAGTCAAGGCAGAACGGGATCCTTTCTAATGGTTCACGGTAACTGCGTTTCTATAGGTTGTTATGCGATGGGAGACAGACAAATTGAAGAAATCTACCTATTGGCAGATGCCGCGCTCAAAGGGGGACAACCCTTCTTCCGCGTGCATTGCTTTCCCTTCCAAATGAATGCCGATCGACTGAAAAAGGAATCAGGAAAACAATGGCACCCCTTCTGGATAAACCTGAAGCAGGGATATGACCACTTCGAGAAGCACAAGAGGCCCCCAAATGTGTCCAGTAGTCAAACCGGCTATCTGTTTAGTGACTCCTGAAAATTCACCTCTCACAAAGACTTTATGAGCCTTTACCTCATGCACATGAAGTGATAAATTAGAGTGCGATGCCCCCACTCCCCTCAACCCGGGCAGCCTTCCTTTTCGTGTTGGCCGCCGCCATTTTCCCTGTGGCAGTTCATGCTCAAAGCTGGGGTGGCCCCTCAGGATACAACGATCTGGTGGCAGAACTTGGTGGCCCTCCACAGACTGACTACGCTTTGAGAGAATACATCAATGCCGCGGATTCATCATGGCGATACCGAAGGGGTACAAGCGAACCCTCGAGCCCGGTGGATGAATGGCGCAAGCCCGGGTTCATCGAGGACGCCAGCTGGTTTACAGGCCAGACGCCCATCGGCTATGGAGACGGGGATGACAACACTATCCTCTCCGATATGCGTAACGCATACTCAACACTCTACCTGCGCCGTACTTTTAACGTCTCGACCGGAAATTTACCCGCGCGACTAAGATTACGCGTTTATGTCGATGATGGCGCCATTGTTTGGATCAACGGCGCTGAGGTAGCCCGCCTCTTTGTAACAGATGGGTTTAAGCCCTTCAATGCCGTGGCCGCAAACCACGAAGCCACATGGCTGGACGTCCTCCTCGAAAACCCATCCGATTTTCTCATAGAGGGTGAGAATATTCTTGCCATCCATGCCATTAACCAGAACCGCAACAGCTCGGACTTCTCGATTGATGCTCAATTGCAGTCAGATGCTCTTGCCGTCACACAAGTGGAGGCTGCCGCCGGAACCAATTTTCTGCCGCAGGCATCCCCACAGGCAAACCCAACTGCGGGTCTTAACTTCAGTGGAGCAGACATCTTTCTGGGCAAGACCTTTCGTCTCCAGAGTATTAATAGCAACCTGACTTATGGGACATCTAGTCATGCACGAAATGTCGGGAACCGCTTTTACAGCAGCAATTCTCTTTCACCGAAAACCTCCAACATTGACAATTATTTTGTAGGTAACTGGATCGGCACTAACTCACTTCTTACTGGGAGCGCTGTTGAACCGCGCACCGAGGTCAATATTCTGCAAAATCACTCCTGGATCATTGGTGGGCACGCGGTGGATGCCACTATCGAGCAAATCGACAATGATATCAGGACCTACCGTGAAATCATCCGGCGTGCAGATTTTGCCATGGATCGTGATGGATTCCTTGCCTGCGTCGGGCTCAACAGTAGTGCGAATACAACCGTCCCCCCCGTGCTTGCATCAAGCTACAACGCTTTGTCGGTCGGCCTGACCAGTGGCGGTCACAGCCGGGGCGGCACTATCAGTGCCATCGGCACTGGAAGTGGAGCCGTGGAATACGATGGCATTGGACGCACCAAGCCAGAAATTGTTGCCAACGACAGCGCCACAAGCTACTCAACCGCGCAGGTTAGCTCAGCAGCCACCCTGCTGCTGGGAGTCGCCAACAGCAGAGGCATGAGCAATGCATTCCGCCCTGAGGTAATGAAGGCCATCCTCATGGCCGGGGCGACTAAACAGGAATTTTCGGGGTGGATACGCACCACCTCGCAACCCATTGACCGCATTTATGGCGCAGGAGAAATGAACGTGCAAAACAGCTATCATATATTGGTTGGAGGAAAAGTCAGCCCCGGGGAAAATGCGGGACACTATGGTTGGGACAAGGGTGCCTTGAGTGCAAATGGAACTGCCGTTTACAACCTTAATCTCAGTCGTGATAACGGTGAAATGTCCGTCATGCTTAACTGGAACCGCAATATCATTGCCGCGCCGTGGATCAATGGAGGGGCATATCAAGAATCGGTAGCCGATATGTCCCTGACGCTTCATCGTATCGATAATGGGGTTCCGATCCTCCTTGACTCAAGCGACTCAAATACTGACAACCTGGAACACCTTTACCTCAGGGGACTAGCGGCCGGAAATTACACCCTCACAGTGACCACTGATATTGCCAGTGATTATGCCCTGGCATGGCGTTCAGAACCCGGTAGGATGCCCGGCATTACCATGTCTGAGGACGGGAAACAATTCTCTTTTCATGATCTCATTGCCGGGAAGCAATTTACTCTGCAGAAATCCACTGACTTGATTAACTGGGAAGCTCACCACATCTTCACTCCGACCACGACCAGCGAAAGCTTTAACGATGCAACCGGACCTGACGGACAACGGGTTTTCTTCAGGCTTGCATGGGATCCTGTAAACTGAACACAGATAACGCGCTCAGAGCAGTTCCAACTGAGACTTGCGCCGCACCACCTTGTCAACCTTGTGACGGGTAATGATACTTCCCTGAGAAGCACGCCCCTTAACCGCAATCTCTCCAAAAT
>CALCSP010000578.1 GCA_937893785.1 uncultured Verrucomicrobiales bacterium | reverse complement strand
TATAGCGGACTATACTGGGCCGCAGTCATCAATCTTGTGATGGCTTGTGTGCTTCTTCTTACACGACGTTGGTGGTGCGGCACTGACATTGTGTCTGTTCAGAATCGCTCTATAGAATCCGGTTTGGGTCGATTTTGGACCTGGGTATTATTGGCAGTAATAATTGCCGGAGCTTTGAGGTGGAATCGCATGGACTTAAGTCTATACAATGACGAGGCCTACAATTTTCAGCAATACATTCACGGTAAGGATAAGCCTGATTCTGAGGGGAAGTTGACTTTTCGAAGGGCAGGTTGGGAGGAAACTTTCTGGGAAAACAAGGCGAATAATGGAGTGCTTTACTCAGTAGTAGCACGTTTGTTTGATGATGCATGGCGCCCGGCCGATGG
This sequence comes from uncultured Verrucomicrobiales bacterium, assembly GCA_937893785.1. Taxonomy (GTDB): domain Bacteria; phylum Verrucomicrobiota; class Verrucomicrobiia; order Verrucomicrobiales; family DEV007; genus CACIUL01. Next base: position 3,152 of record CALCSP010000578.1, on the reverse strand, counting down.
CTCCGCTGAGGGTCTGGTTAATGAGCTTGCATTGCGTTATCCTTCACTGATTGCAGGTTTGTTATCGATTGTTGCTGTGGCGTTATTTGGTCGTGTCCTTTTCAGTCCTACAGTTGGTCTTGCTGCTGCATTTTTCCTGGCTGTCCACCCCTGGCATCTGAGATACAGTACTGAAGGGCGTTCGTATGCCATGGTGATCCTGCTGGTAACCCTGGCTATGCTGTGCCTGGTGATTGCGTTGCGTAATAATCGCTGGCGCTGGTGGCTTGGATTCGCCGGTTGCCAGTTCCTATATATGTATGCCTTTTCGGGAGCGCTGTATTTTGCCATCGGCACCAATGTGGCAGCTCTGGGCACTATCATAATGCGTGGCAGATCCTGGAGTCGGGCGGCAATAGGGAGGCTTATTGTTGCGAGTATCCTTTCAGCGATGCTTTATCTGCAGTTAATGATGCCCTGTTTGCCACAGATGGCTTTTGCCATTGCTGATCTGGATTCACTTCGATTTAATCTTAACCCCGCCAAGTTGTTCGATATAGGTTCATTCCTCGCTTTTGGTATGCCGGCTTTTGATTACAACTCCATTAATCCCCATAATCCTGCCCTAGAGAAATTCTGGCATTCTGGGCGGTGGATGCTGATTCCCGCCTTGCTTTCAATGTCCGCCCTTCTTTTCTTTGGATCCCTAGTGTTTCGGCGTCCAGGTATTCCGCGTGTTCTTTTGGTGGCCAATGTGCTTGCATTTCTATTAATGCTGCTGATGGCCATAGTTGGTGATACTGCGGTGCACTTCTGGTATGTGATTTTTCTTTTACCTTTTTTGGCCATTTTTGTAGCCGTTGGTTGGACAATTGTTTGGAAATCAAGGCGGTTACATTTTCTGGGTTATGTCCTGCCTGTTTTTCTCGCCCTTGTCATCTGGAGACCCTTAAGGGACTACAGTGATCATTCCAAGCAGAGCCTCAGCGATGCGGTGAGCCTTGCTCGACAGGGTAATGCGGTTGTGGCTGAGTTTTGGAGTGATGCCGGTTTTTACGACCGGGGTATTCACCGCATTCATTCTGTTGATGATTTGCTTTTTCACGCGGATAAGGCAATGAAGGCCAATCGGGACTTCTCGGTTATTTTCGGGCATCGACAACTAGCATTAGCCAGCATGGAGGAATGCGTCAGGATTACCGAGGGGGCGGGTAACCTTGCCTTTCGCAAGGTGGGTGAATTTTACGGGCTCGAGGAATCACAGTTCAATACCTTTGTATACAGGCTTTCAAGCCGTGCTCCCATGAGTCACCGATAACAGTAGTGGTGACTCAAGAAGACCAGTTCGTATTTCTTGGGGATTTAAGGTAATTGAGATTTTTACCTACAATTGGGTATATCTCCTGTAGGCCTTTAGCCTCTCATCAATCTCCGCACGGCCAATTTCTGCCAACCGTTCAACACTAAAAGCCTCGCAGGTAAAGCTGGCCATAATGGTTGCTGGCGAGAGTGCTTGCTTGAGTGCTGAGAAATTAATTTGTTGGTTACTTTCTGCCAAGAATCCGGCCAGCCCCCCCAAGAACGAGTCACCGGCACCAGTTGGATCTTCCACGGAAGCAAGTGGGTAAGCACCGACACGGAAAAATTCCTCCTCTGGGCCAAACAACAATGCGCCATGTTCACCGGTCTTGATAATTGCATATTGAGGCCCGGTCTGCAGCAGCCGCCTGCCAGCCTGAACCAGATTACCTGTTTCTGTGAACATTTTTGCTTCACTCTCGTTGATAACGAGCATGTCAATCTTTGTAAGCAGCTCAGCTAGGGAGTCACCTTCCATTTGGATCCATATATCCATGGTGTCCGCTACTACGAATTTTGGTGATGAGCATTGAGAGAGAACATCCAGCTGGTTCTTTGGGCTCATATTGGCCAGAACAATAATTTCTGATGATTGGTAATCGACAGGTAGCTTCGGGCTATATGCTTCCAAAACGTTGACCGCTACATCGTGGGTGGTGCGTTCATCCATGTTCTCATGATATTCTCCTGACCAGTAAAAGCTGTCGCCTTCACTGCGTTCAATTCCTTCCGTGCAGATTTCCCGCTGCTGGAGAGTATGAACGTGCTCCTCTGGAAAATCTCTTCCCACAATGCCGACAATGCGCGTTGGGGCAAAGAAACTGGATGCCATCGAAGCGTAAGCCGCTGAACCTCCCATGAGGCCCTTTCGACTACTGGAAGGAGTCTTGATGTCATCAATCGCTACGGTTCCTGCTACAAGAATATTCATGGTAATGGATTTTTAGCGTGAGTCTTGGAGTATCTTCCGGACACGCTTGATATAAGATGGGATATCGCTGTTACGCAAGAGATCCGAGACAATAACAACATTCTCAGCACCTGCGGCAACCACCTTTGCCAGATTTCCAAGATTAATGCCTCCAATACAGAAGACAGGGATGGAGAGTTGTTGCCTGACTTTGGCAATTTCGCTAAGGCCAATTGCCGGCCGTCCGGGTTTAGTTGCTGTTGCATGCAATGGGCCAAAACCAATATAATCGGCTCCCTCTGCAATTGCATTTTCTGCCTGCTGGAAGGAATGAGTGGATCGTCCTGCTAACCTGCAGTTGCCGGCTTCTTGGCGGGCTTCTTCGAGATTCCCGTCATCCTGACCGAGGTGTATTCCGTCTGCCTTCACTTCGGCTGCAACCCGGGGGTAATCATTCACAATGAACGGCACACCATGACTGGCACATATCGGCTGAACGCTTCTTGCCATCTGAAGGATTTCCTCTTCGGTGTGATGTTTCGCGCGCAATTGCAGAAATTCAACGCCACCAGCACAGATATCAGCCGCTTTAGCTTCAAGATTTTCTGATGAAACATAGCCCAGATCCAGTATGGCGTAGATTTTCACGGGCCGAGTTGCTTCATGGAGGACATGCAGAAACAATTTGCGCTAGGCAACGATTTCGTGAATGCGAGGTTCACTTGAGGTCATTGAGGAACGCCTCTACCCAACCGATATTATAATCCCCGGAGCGAAAGTCTGAACTCTTTATAATAGCGTCCTGAAAAGGAATGGTGGTCTTGATACCCTTAATCAAGAACTCATTCAGGGCACGCTGGGTTCGGGAAATCGCAATTTCACGGGTCGCTCCAGAAACAATGAG
>CALCSP010000577.1 GCA_937893785.1 uncultured Verrucomicrobiales bacterium | reverse complement strand
ATGAAGCTTCACCGTATCACCTACGTGAAAAGGTGTGACATCCTTCTTGATTTGCTCCCTCTCGATCTTGTTGATGATGTCCGTCGCCATAGCTGTTTCTTGTTGTTTTTCCTCTTGCCCTTCAGCAAAGTTTTAAAAAGGGCGTTATCGATAATACCTGTATCCAAGCTGCGCAACCTCCTTTTACAAGCTTCCATCACCCCGTATATCGGGGCATTCAGTGTAAAATGGCGGAGTGGACGGGACTCGAACCCGCGACCTCCGGCGTGACAGGCCGGCGCTCTAACCAACTGAGCTACCACTCCTTGGTCGCCAAATTGGAGCGCGAATACTAATTCGCCACTTTGCCATACGCAACAGAATTTAACGCCTACATCAAGCTTATGGCGATATTCCCCCCAAGCAGACTAGCTAGAAGGCCTTGAACAAAGGCTCAAAAGGTGCCCAAACACCTCAGTGGCAGGCAATTCTCCATTTTCGGGTAAATTCTTGAAAGCTCCGGCCAAAATCGGCCAGTCCTTTTTATTTTCCGGCTCACGACCATGAGACCCCCTCACAAGTCCCGCATCCAGCGGAATGAAATCCATGAGGGTTCTCATCCCAAGTTTTTTCGCTGCCAATCGCTTTGCTAACTTAAGCCGAGGAAAACGAATAGCTGGATCAATAAACAATTCCACCGGGTCGTAACCTGGCTTGCGGTGTATATCAACACAGCGCGCGTAATCTGGAGCCACACGGTCATCCATCCAGTAATAATAGGTGAACCAGCTCTCCGCATCAGCCACTGCCACCAGGTCTCCACTGCGCCAATGATTCATTCCAGTATCCTCAAGGCGTCCTCCTGAAAGCACTTCCTCAACCCCATCGGTGGATTTCATTAAGGACTCAACCTCATCTTTAATCTCTGCGTCATTCACATACACGTGTGCCACCTGATGGTCAGCGATGGCAAAAGCCCTACTTGCCCCAAGGTCAATCATTTCACGCCCAAGCTCATCCTTAATCGCAATCCATCCACGCTCACGAAAAATACGATTCAGGTGCACTGGGCGGTGAACAGGCGTGATCCCATATTCAGACAGAACAACGACGTCCACACCACGCTCCCTATAAAACGTCAGCAGTTCACCGAAAATTTGGTCGATTCTTCGCAGTTCTAGCTCAGCCTCATGCGTCTCTGGCCCTATCTTCTGAAAGCTGTAATCCAAATGTGGAAGATACACCAGAGAAAGGGATGGCCGATGCTTTTTCTCAATCCAAATGGCGGAATCGGCAATCCATCGGCTGGAAGCAATCCCGGCAGCCGGGCCCCAAAAAGCCGGAAAAGGAAAGTCCCCGAGGTCTGACTTCAGCTGCTCTCGCAATTTCATGGGAGCAGTGTAAATATCAAAAACCTTACTCCCGTCAGCAGGATAAATGGGCCGAGGTGTAATCGAATAATCTGCGCTGGAATACATGTTATACCACCAGAAAAGCTTTGCACAGGTAAAGCCAGGGTCTTGCTCCCTGAGCACCTCCCAGAGCTTGGCTCCCTCAATGAGATGATTTGATTGCTTCCAAAATTGATGCTCAGCAAGCTGGCTATCATACCAGCCGTTTGCAACCGCACCGTGCTCACAAGGAAGTTTACCTGTCAGGTAAGTCGCCTGAGCTGTGCATGTAACCGCAGGAAAAGCCGGCTGAACCGTGCATAATGAATTTCCATCCACAAATTCCTTGAGATGTGGAGTATTTTTGCCAATGAGCCGTCGGCTCAGGCCTACTATGTTGATAACCGCTGTGCGCTGCACGATACCATTGACCCTAGATGGACTGCCACGGAAGCGCAAACAGGGATGAATTCCGCTTCGGCCCTTGCCTCAGTGGTCAGTATTTGCTAGCATGCGATACAATGAGCACCCCAACCCCAAGAACTACAAGCCAATCAGCCTTCACTCTGATCGAACTGCTTGTCGTCATTGTTATTATTGCGATCCTTGCAACGGCAGCATTCCCTATCTACGGAATTATAAAAGATAAGGCCAATGCCTCCAATTCACGGACAAATCTCCGCAGTATTGGTCAGGCACTGGCTCTGTATCAGGGACAAAACAATTTGGCTTATCCTGCAATTGAGTCTGACTCGGTGATTCCGGAAGTCGATAACTGGGTTTCTGAGTTAATTATTGCACTCAACCCAGATCTTACGATTGAGGAACTGATTGCCGAGCCCCCCACTGACATCTTCGTCTCTCAAGGACTTCGTTGGAAAAGCAGCGGGGGCTTTTATGAGGAGGCAGAACTGATAAATACTTATGCAGCCACCGAGGCCCTTGCCGGATTGAATGAAAACGGAACGCCAAATCCCGAACTTAAGCGAAGAGTCGCAACTATCGAAAAACCCTCGGAAACCATCATCCTGATTGAAGCCAAACAATCCGGTAGCAACCCCTTCTGCGAACCTTGGCTTGACTGGAAAACTGCATCAGCAGACTTTGGGCAAGCGGCAGAAGACACACAATCCATTGACTTGCGCTATTCCGATGAAGTGAATGTGCTTTTTGCAGACGGCAGGTGCATTTCGATGGACGCTGAAGCCCTCGCCAAGGTCATCGAATACAACTGGATCGGCAGTTATCCTAAGGATTACCGCTAATTACTCAGACGAGAGTAACGAGATGCCCCCAACCTTTCCCTCCTCGCCGGGGATCATTCTTTAGTTACTTTACGGGCCCTGGATTTT
>CALCSP010000576.1 GCA_937893785.1 uncultured Verrucomicrobiales bacterium | reverse complement strand
GGAGCCAGTCGCAGGAGTGTGCAATTTCAGTGATGGTTTTCCCCTGAGGCAGCGTGCCGGGCCAGGAGATGATTGCCGGGACTCGGATCCCTCCTTCAAAGAGGCTGAACTTTGCACCCCGGTATGGGCCTGAGCTGCCACCACCAAAATGTGCTCGCTCTTCAGTGGAATGTCCATGGTCGGATTGAAAGATGACGATGGTATCCTCCCGGAGGCCTAGCTCATCCAAGTAGTTAAGAAGATCGCCGATTCGCGCATCTTGGCTTGAGACAAAAGCATTATAGAGTTTGCGGGGATGCGGGAGATTCTCGTAGGCCTTCAACCAGTGGGCTTCGCCCTGATAAGGGTAATGCGGTGTGTTCATCGCAAAATACATGAAGATCGGGCTGTCCTGGTTCTCCTTGATGAAGTCACAGGCTTCACGAACCATCAGATCGGGGAAAAACTTACCGTCCTCGTAGACCTCTTTTCCATTGCGGTGAAGGTCATGGCGGTTTGGGCCTTGCCAGTAGAAAAAGTGTGAGTAGTTGTCTATGCACCCTCCCATGTGGCCGAATGAGTAATCAAATCCCTGCGCATTGGGCATGTGTTGCGGAATATACCCGAGGTGCCATTTACCGATGTGTGCCGTTTTGTATCCCTGTGACTTAAAGTGTTCAGCGATGGTGATTTGTTCACCTGGCATTCCGGGCCTTCCCTTGATGGAGGTGGTGTTGCCGGGAACCCCTGCGCGGAGCGGGTAGCGGCCCGTCAGGAGTCCTGCTCTTGATGGGGAGCATACAGGGGCAGCCGCATAGAATTGTGTGAACCGTATTCCGCGTTTTGCCAGTGAGTCAGTATGAGGGGTTTGGATGTCACGAGTGCCGTAACAACCGGCGTCAACGCTTCCCTGATCATCGGTGAATATAATGATGACGTTTGGCTTGCGTGCATGTGCCCCAACGAGGGCAGTAAGGATAATGGCGGCAATAAGAAGTGGATAAAATAGCTTCACGGGTAATGACTTTACCGGTTTGGGTAATGATTGCGATTAAAGAATTAGCTCCGATAAAGACTGAGCATTAGGGCTGCCTGCTTAATCAAATGCCGGAGCGCTAAAAGACTGCTTCATGCGGGCGATCCCGGGCGGGCCTTTAGGAAGGCGTATGGAATGGCGTGTACCGCCACGTTCAATGAGCAGCATGGTTTCTTTTTTTTCCGGGTTGCGGAGGATTGCTTGGAAAGCGGATACGCTGGTTACAGGTGTCCCGTTTGCCTCAAGGAGCAAGTCTCCTTGCTTAATCCCTGCCTGCCGAGCGTTCCCGTTTTCCTTGAGCCTTGAGAACTCCAGTAATTTTTTTTTCAGCTTCTGCCGGGTCTTTTCAGTATCAATTTCGTCTCCTTTAATACGTCCGGTGTAGGCAAGGGCACTTTTCCCTTCGCGAAGTGATTTGCGCCTCAGCACCTCCTTGACGGCGCGGTAACAGTTAATAAGGCCGTGTCCGGTTTCGCTGTCGATTCCCGGAGGTCCGATGTCGGTGGCCGTGCCGGTAATGATCTCCTTGAGGTGCCAGGGTAGCAGTTCCGGGTCTGCGGAGAGCATCAGTGCGATTGCGCCGCAGAACATCGGTCCGGCAAATGAATTGCCGCTGATAGCAGAGGAGATCACCCGGCCGTCAGGCAGCAGGAGAGGGAGGTTGTGGTTAAAGGCGCAGACTTCAGGCTTTTCCACCTTTCCTTGCGAATAGTGTTCGGTTTTCCATTCCACCGGCCCCTTGCTGGAAAAATCACTGCGGGTTAAGTCGCGTTGCACGCCTGCTGCGGCGAAAACCGCCTCAGGAATATCCTCAGGGGTGCGCATTTGCTTGGGGATTTTCTCACTTAATGCAAAATTTCCTGCGCCGGAGACAAAGTAAACGCCACAAAAGGAACCGTGTTCCATTATCTTGCGCCAGTGTGAGCGCATGTCCGCAAGTCCGGGAATGGAAAAGCTCATGCTGTAGGTGTCGGCTTTTTGTTCAATTGCCCACTCCACGACCGGTTCAATATCATTGCCGGCAATGACCCCCGCCCATTTTCCCTCAGGAGCAGTG
>CALCSP010000575.1 GCA_937893785.1 uncultured Verrucomicrobiales bacterium | reverse complement strand
TAGGGGGCTTGCCCAGCGTGGGGTGTTTTTCAGCAGGGCGTATTGTGCCTCTCCGGCTTGCAATCCCTCCCGTGCCGCCATCATCAGTGGCAGGCGTCCGCACAATACCGGAATTTATGGCAATGATACGGATTGGCGGGCTGCCACAAGAGGGGTTTTGACCTTGCCGGAATACTTTGGCCGGCACGGTTACCACACTGTGGGTTTCGGTAAGATTTATCATCATAAGAGCAATGGAGCTTTTAATGATCCCGATGCTTGGAATCATTTTCGGAAAATGGATGCGCAATACATGCCGGAAAAGAAGCTTAACGAGGCACCGGGATACGGTTCACGCAATACGGACTGGGGAGCTTGGCCTGCTGACTCTGAAGAGACGAGGACCATGGACTACAAGTCGGTGAGCTATGCCATTGAGGTTTTAAAGCAGAAACACGACAGGCCTTTTTTCCTCGCTTGCGGTATCTTCAAGCCGCATTCCCCATTTTTTGCACCACCTAAATACCATCGTCTCTACGAGGAGGAAATTGCCCTTCCTGAACGTAAGGAAAATGACTGGAGTGACTTGCCGGCTGGTGCCTCTAAGCTAATGAGGTCGAAGAAATGGTTCTGGCAGGGAATGATGAAGGTGGAGCAAGCCAAGGCTGGAGCTTACCGGGATTTTATCCGGTCCTATGCCGCGTGCTGCAGCTTTGCCGATATGTCGGTTGGGCGCCTAGTCAGTGCTCTTGATGCCAGCGGCTATGCCAAGAACACGGTTATCATTCTTTGGTCGGATCATGGTTTCCATCTTGGGGAGAAGGATCACATTGAGAAGTTTGCGCTTTGGGAGAAGGCCAATCATGTCCCTTTCATTATAGTTGACCCGCGCAGCCCCCGAAGTGCTGGCAAAACCTGTGTTCACCCGGTAGACCTGACTACGGTTTATCCTACACTGCTTGAGTTGTGCGGTCTTCCGGCCAATAGCACCAATGACGGCATCAGCGTGGCGGCACAGGTCAAGGATCCCAGTCTGGCGATCAGCAAGCCGGCATTGATGACCTATGGATTTAATAACCATGCGGTACGCACTGCTCGTTGGCGCTACATCAGGTATGCGGATGGTTCAGAGGAGCTTTATGATCATGACAAAGATCCCAATGAGTGGAATAACCTTGCCTCGAATCCTGTTTATGCTCAGATTGTTAGGGAGCATGTAGAGTGGATGCCGGGCAATAATGCCAAGGCTTATGGCAGGCTCAGGTAAAAAGGGCACGGGAGATGCGTGAAATAAAGAGAGCAACACTGGTTTTTTTAAGCCTTTTGCTGGCGTCGTTTGGCGGTGCCGCCGAAAATCCGAGGCTTAACATTGTCTTTATCCTTATTGACGATATGGGCTGGACTGACCTCGGGTGCTACGGGAGTGATTATTACGAGACGCCCAACGTGGACCGGTTGGCGCAGCAGGGCATGAAGTTTACCGATGCTTATGCCGCCAGTTGTGTTTGTTCGCCGACCCGGGTCAGTATCCTTACCGGGAAATATCCCGGTCGGCTGCACATCACGCATGCCATTCCCATCCAGGGTGCTGAAAGAATCAAGGAGCCTTTGCCGTTACTTGAGGCCATTTACAGGAAGAATCTTCCGTTGGAGGAGGTGACCATTGCCGAGGCACTGAAGCCAGGAGGTTATGTCTCTGCTTCCATGGGAAAATGGCATGTTTGCTGGGAGAAGGAATTTTACCCGAAGGCGCAGGGTTTTGATCTCAATGTCGGGGGGAATAACATGGGTAACCCTGGGAACTATTTTTATCCCTACAACGGGGCGTGGCGGATGACCAAAAAACATCCCATGACGCGCTGGAACACACTTCCGAACGGGAAGAAGGGAGAATACCTCACGGATCGCCTTACCGACGAGGCAATAAAATTTATCGACAAGAACAAGGCGCGTCCCTTTTTTCTCTATCTTTCCCACTATGCGGTTCACACTCCTCTGCAGGCTCCTGACAAACTAATCAAGAAATACAAAAAAAAGCCTGTCGGCAAGCGCCACCGTAATCCTGTCTATGCTGCAATGGTTGAGAGTGTCGACCATTCTGTGGGCAGGATTATGAGCAAGCTTGAGCAACTCGGAATAGCGGATGACACAGTGGTTGTCTTTACT
>CALCSP010000574.1 GCA_937893785.1 uncultured Verrucomicrobiales bacterium | reverse complement strand
CTGCCACAAGAAATCTGGACTTTTATTCAATACGTCTTGTTTACGATACAGCCAAGAGGCTCAAAGATCCCGATCTAATTCCAGAAAACTGGTTGGCTTGCCTTGACCAACAAATTCGCAGCGAACGCGATAGATATAATTTAAGAATTATGGATGCTGAATTTAGGGAGGATTGGAAGGAAGTCCTCAAATGGTCCACAAAAGCAGTCACTGAGTATCCTACATATTACAATTATTATCGCCCCCACGGAATCGCACTTAATAAATTAGGGAGGACCAAGGATGCAATCCGCTCACTCGAAGTATACACGAAATACAGCCGCGACGAGACGCACTGGCAAGATTCCGTCGAACTGCTCAATGAGCTGAAGTCATCCTTAGACTAGCTTAAGAGCAGACACCGGCAGACATGGACAAGCCGAGAACAAAACATTCCACTGCCCGTGGATGCTTTACCTCCTGTTTAAGAATCTTGCTCGTGTCCTATTCTTGTATCGCAATCATGGCCTTCCTTTTTTCGGAAAAGCTAATGTTCCCCTATAATGAATGCAGTTATGACAGGTCTCTCCCGGGACTGGTTATGCTTGAGGCTAAGGATCAAACTCCGATTGCTGCCCGGTTATGGATTAAGGACGGGGCAGACACCCTAGTGCTACTCTTTCATGGCAATTTTGAAGACCTAGGACAGCTCGATATTGTTAGCAAAGGCATCATGAACCTTGGGTTTTCAGTATTGTCCATAGATTATCGAGGATATGGCCTATCCGAAGGATCACCTACTGAGCACAACTGCTACGCAGATGCCCGCCTGCTTATTCAAAAAGCACAAGCACTTGGCTATAGAGATGCTGATATCATTCTATGGGGGCGCTCCATAGGCAGTGGTCCAGCCACTCAACTTGCCACTGAAATGAATGCTCGAGCCCTGGTTCTAGAAAGCCCATTTGTAACGGCGTTCCGAACGACAACTCATATCCCGCTGTTGCCATTCGATCGATTTAACAACTTGTCCAAGATGAATGAGGTCAACTGTCCACTTTTAATTATCCATGGAAAACGTGACCGTATTATACCAGCGTGGCACAGCCACAAGCTCATTGAGAAACATAACGGCAGAAATGCCCTGCACCTAGTTGACGACGCAGGGCATAACAACCTATGGCTCAGGGACATTAGACCTGCATTCCATCAGCTTCAGCGCATCATCAATCGCAAACATTAATCACCCAGCTTCTTGCCGGATAATAGGTATCCCTTCACGTAATCGGCAACCGCTTCAGCAAGGGACTGAACCTTCACCTTGTAACCCTGCCCGCGCAATCGCGTGATATCAGCACATGTATGATATTGATATTTTTCTCTAAGCCCCTCGGGCATTTCAATGAAATTGATGCTCGGCTCTCTTCCAAGCGCACCAAATATAGAATTCACTAATTCAATCCAAGTGTTAGCAAGGCCGGAGCCAATATTGAACAACCCGCCGGCAAGAGGCTGATCTGCAAGATGAAGGGTCATATCAACAGCATCCTTTACATAAAGAAAGTCCCTCTCCTGATGACCATCCGCATAATCGGCATGATAGCTTTTGAATAGATTCACCTGACCAGTTTCAAGAATTTGGTAAAAAGCCTTGTTCACAACACTTCGCATCTCACCTTTGTGCCCCTCATTTGGACCAAACACATTGAAGTATTTAAGACCTATAACACTTTTTAAAAATCCGTTACGTTTCGCGTAACAATCAAAAAGATGCTTTGAATAAGCATACATATTCAAAGGCCTGTAAACAGAAAGATCTTCCTGCAAATCTTCCATCCCGGCACTTCCATCACCATATGTGGCAGCCGAAGAAGCATAAACAAACCTGCTATGGTTATTCAGTGACCACTTTGCCAGACCCTTCGTATACTCAAAGTTATTGGCAATAAGATAATCTGCATCTGCTTCAGTCGTGTCTGAGCATGCACCCAAGTGAAAAACCGTACTAATATCCCCAAGGTAATCAGACTTCTCGGAGACTCCACGTATCAAATCATCTGCATCAATATAATCAGCAAACTTCAGCGGAACAAGATTCGCCCATCTCTCATCATCACCAAGACGGTCACAAACAATAATGTTATCATGGCCCATCTGATTCAATCTCCAGGCAATGGCGCTCCCGATAAACCCGGCACCACCTGTGATAAGTATATTCCCTTTAGATGAAAGTGACATATGATCAAACCTTAGTCGCCTTCGGCAAGCCAATCGTCAAGTCCACAGCGTAAAT
>CALCSP010000573.1 GCA_937893785.1 uncultured Verrucomicrobiales bacterium | reverse complement strand
TTGCCACTTCGACAGAACCCTTGGAAAAATGGGTCAATGAAGGAAAATTCCGTGAAGACCTCTATTACCGGGTGTCCGTAATCCCTATCCCAGTTCCACCACTGCGCAAAAGACAGGAGGACATTGCCCTACTCTCCGATCATTTCCTCGAGAATTACGCCCAACTTTCCGGCACTAAGAAGAAAGAAATAGATAAGTATTCGCTGAAAATGCTCAACAATTACAACTGGCCTGGCAATGTTGGTGAGCTCCAAAATGCCATTGAGCGTGCCTGCGCGTTTTCTGACGATAAGGACCAGCGAATCCGCCCAGTTGATCTTCCTCCGAAAATTACCCAGAAAATTGAAATTACGGATGAGGAAAACGAAGCCTTTAAGCATCAGCTGCCAATAGGCTCAGCTCTCTCTGATTACATTAAAAAACAGGAAAAAATCTTCATCCGAGAAACTTTGCGCTTCAACGAAGGATCACGTGAAAAGACAGCAAGTATGCTCGGTGTCAGCATCGCCACTCTTTATCGCAAAATGGGTCTCAAGGTAGAGCGTGACAAAATGCTCAATTCATAAAGCCTTTGACTGACCGATCGCGCCCCCCGATTGGGAGCGCACACTGCCCATAGCCAGTCCTATTTGAAAGGTAATTTTTTTTATTCTCTAAAATGAGAATAAGAGGTGTCCACTGATGGCCTTTGCCGTTGATTTTATGGATAAAGCAAATTGAAAAGAGGCAGTTCGGCCAAGTCATCGCGAGATCCCCCAAAAAAAACTCGCTAAGATTTCTAAAGCCAAACTGCCTCTATTCAACCCAATTAGATCCTAATTAAAGGATATCAAATAGATACCATTTCAACGGGAATCGCGCAAGGCATCTTTTCCCTATCTACCTCGGTGGCTTATCACGCAAAGCACTTATTGTGAGCGATTAACGCATTTCAAAAGCACTTTTCCAATTATTCCTGATATTTCCCTTCGCCGGGACCATTCATCCATGCCCACGCCGTTTTTATAATTTCCTCAATATCCGTAATTTTGGGTTCCCACCCCAATACCTCCTTAGCAAAAGAGCAATCAGCTACTAATTCGGGTGGGTCACCTTCCCTGCGTTCACCATACTCCACAGGAACTGGCTTTCCGGTAACTGACTGAGCGGCCACAATAACCTCCTTCACTGATGCCCCCTTTCCGGTACCCAGATTACAGGCAACAGACGCCCCTCCTTCCCCAAGGTAGTTCAACGCGCTGACATGCGCTCGGGCCAGATCTTCAACATGGACGTAATCTCGAATACAGGTACCGTCTGCCGTCGGGTAATCGCTGCCAAAAACGGTTAGTGGTCCGATCTCTCCCCTTACAGCCCGAAGAATATTCGGAATCAAGTGAGTCTCAGGATCATGATCTTCACCAATCAAACCATCACTGGAACACCCAGAAGCATTAAAGTAACGTAAGTTCACACTGCGCAGACCGTATGCTTGATCACAATCATGCAGGATTTGTTCCAGCATCAGTTTGCTCCACCCATAAGGGTTAATCGGTTGTTGGGAATGCCTTTCGGTCATCGGCATTTCCTGCGGGGCACCATAGGTAGCACAAGTCGATGAAAAAATGAACTGGTCACAGCCATGTTTGCGCATGGCATGCAAAAGTGTCAGAGGGGCGGCGGTATTGTTCTTGTAATATTTCAGGGGGTCAGTGACGGATTCACCCACAAAACAAAATGCCGCAAAGTGTATGACCCCGGTAATATTATAAGTGGTAAATATTTCCTCCACAGAATCCGCATCGCCGATATCTGCCTCCACAAGGATCACTTCCTCTGAAACGATAGCATCACGATGACCAAAAACCAGATTGTCAATGACCACGACTTGGTAACCAGCTTCCTCAACCAGCATCCTTACAGTGTGGGAACCAATGTAACCGGCTCCACCGCTAACCAGAACCACTCCCCTGCTCATGCCATTAGTAAATAGTGCCGCCAAATAAAATCAATACCCGAGTGGACACCGTGACTGTAATTGCCTCGTGGGAAAGGATGGTGCCGACGGCGGGACTCGAACCCGCACTTGAGCGATTTTAAGTCGCTTGCCTCTACCAATTGGGCTACGTCGGCATACTTGCACACAGGGGCTGCGATAAATGCTACAGTTCTATCAACAATCACTGGCTTCAATTGAAAAATACACGGTTGCAGGAGACAATGGATGGGGAAGGTTCAATCTCGGCGTTACTCCACCAAAAGCAACAATGGCCTCACGTATTGCCTCACGGACGCAAATCGCCATGCAAAATGCTGCTTCCTGAGGATTCTTCCTTTCCCCGATTTCTTCTCCAAGAGCCTCACAATAAAGGTGCGGAGGAACCTCCAAAGCCTGAATAGATGCCCCCGTATCCTGCGCCATCTCAATTTCCCCATGCGCCGTCCAACGGATCTTTTCACAGGTGACCCATCCCGTACCCCGCATAAATGCATTACCGATCACACTTTGAGAATGCTCTTGTGCCATCCCACCACCCTCCTGAACAATATCAACTCTTAAAACGCGCATTTCCCCGGTCAAACCGTCCACAAGAACCTCTGCAGCTGCAGCACCAAAGGTAAAGCCACGAAAGCAACGCTCACCGGAGAGGGCCAAGGGATCAAAACAGGATGAAACAGTCATCGGGATTCCCTGCTCAAGGGCCTGACCCACAACTAGGCCAAGTGGAACCGGACTGTCAGGAGTTTCGGGATCACAGATCCCGTCTGTCGTAAATTTCAATTCCATAATATCGGAGATCTCAACGCCTGCCTCCTCAAGGCAGCGAACACTCACCATGCGGAGGTGATCGCGAAGCAAGTGACACGCTTCAATCAAGGCTTCTTGATAAAGTGGCTCGCAACCGGGTTGCACCGATGGGTTGTCGTCTAGCTCTTCAATGCTGACAGAATCCAATAAGACACCAAGTTGCTCTTCAATCACTGCCGACACCATGGCCCGAAGCGCATTTCCCGCACCACTCCCATCAAGAATCACTCGTGCTAAGCCATCCTCCAAAAGACATACCTCAACCTCAACCACCCTGCACTCCTTCAGACTAATTCCGTTACCAATTTTTACCGGGACAAGAGCAAGGCCACGCTTAGCGGCCAAGGTATTATTATTCCAACTGGCAATCTCCTCAGCACGTTCTTCCACCGATGCAAGTGACTTCGCCTTCTTCCATACCTTCTCCAACATCAATGTATCCAAATCCTGACCGTAGGGCGTTACCTGTCGCGCTCCGTTTTCATAGAGATTTTTTTCACGTATAACTTCCGCGTCTATTTCCAAGTGCATGGCAACACCAGCAATAACCTCCTCAATAAGTGAGCACGCCATTGCCTTACCTCCCAAAACACTCCCCCCAGAGGAAAGGCAGTGCGTCCTGCAAACTCGCCCGGTAAAACGCATAGAGGCAAAGTAATAGGCCCCATCCAGATGATGCAGAATGTGATGCATTACGGATTGCGAACAATCCTGCTCCCAACCACCATCCATGAAGACTTCCCCTTCCAGCCTATGAATAACTCCCTCCGTATCGTATGAGGCATTGATGCTGACCTGCAACGGGTTCTGCTTGGAAAGCATTCGCCCTCCAGTCTCTTGATCCAGCACTGTCCGCACAGGCAAACCAATCTTAACGGCTGCCAGCCCGGCAATAGCGGGCAGGATCATTGCGCTGGCTGAGTTGGCGGGAACTGCCTCATCTTCGGCCTCGACCATAACCAATCCCTTTTCCACTCCCAGCACGGCTGCGAGGATATTTCTGGCCGCCCCTGTATGAGCAATTGAGTCCTTAATGGATAGTGTCCCATCTTTACCGGGTATGGCCATCGACCAGTAATTTCGCGGAGCACCGTCATAGTGACCTGCTATAGTGAATTTCTTGCTGAACTCGTGCCAATCCTTTTTTTCAGGCACAGACTCTCCAGTTGTCTCTAAAACCTGCTCGTCACTATGAAAGGACTTTAATGCCAATGCTTCATCAATACCCAATATTGGGATTTTTGGTTTATAATCGACCTTCACTAAGCCAACTGCTTCACGGGCAACCGCCTCATTTTCGGCCACCACGACAGCAACCGGCTGACTATGGTAAAGCACGCATTCCTCGGCAAAAAGTGGAAACCCAACACCGCCCTCGCAGAGACTATTTGCCCCAGGAATATCCCTTGCAGTAATTACCGTATGCACTCCCTTCAGATCAAGGGCAGCCTGAACATCAATGGCATTAATGAGGGCGTGAGAATACGGCGAAAGAACCAGTGCTGTTTCTAGAAAGTTTTCCTGGGAGGCTCTGCTCATCTCTGCGTTTATTCCTGACATCTTCAGCAGTTTCCGTTCGGCTTGGAGTCATTGGGCACGCCATTATCGAGACCTTGCGGAAAACGGAAAAGCTCTCCCGGTGTCTCGTTCTCAGCAAAAAACTTTCTCCACAAGCTACCGGCCATGGCACTACGATATACCGAATCTCCTCCTACTAGCCGACCGGAAAATTCCGCATTCAGGCAACGTGTAACCTTGCTCGCAAGCTTGCCTCCCCACAATCCACCTCTCAAAAGCTCCTCAGCTTCATATGCCCGCTTCACACGCTCACCAATTCCACCGTAACAAAGGCGCGCCCTTACAACACGTTCATTCTCATCGACCATTACTGAAAACGCCGCGCAAACCATGGCCCTATCGGTAGAATGGCGCCGAACAATCTGATAAAAACCCGTCAAGTGATGACCACTGCTCTGCTCTTCCCTATCCATCGGGGACTCCAGCAAAACTCCCGATACTATTTCTCCCTGTTTCAGTGCAGAGCTAAGAACGCCTTGAAACGCCTCCTTAAGCATTAATCGCCGCTCCCCACTAAGGCTACTGATGATCACTTGCGCATCAAGAGCCAGCAATACTGTAAGTAGTTCCGGGTTGCTTAGCTCATCCATTAAACCGCCGCTGATCGTTAAAAGGTTTTTCAACGGCAGACTACCCATCGCTTTGGTCATCCTCTCTATAAGCGGAAATCGGCTACTCATGGCATCCGTAAATGCCCTTAGAGAAACAGCACCACCCACATGCCACCGCCCCTCATGAAGACTCACTTGTCCAAGCTGAACGATTGAATCAATAGAAACGACAACAGGAGCAGTCTGGGAATCAATTACGTCAGCAGCAGCAGGATACACGGTATCACCGGCCAAAATGCTAGCAGCAGGATAAGACTGCAAAAGCCTCAAAGCCTCCCTCAGGCTTGCAGGTCGGAAAAAGAGGCCCCCAGAGGCATCCACATAAGAAAACGAACGCTCTATCCCACTCTCGGATATCGGACTCTCGATTTGATGATCTGCGCCCTCATCAAGATCTTTTTGCTCTTGGAGCAAGGCATTCAATGCAGTGGGAAACGATAACCAACCTGTTGAATTGGGATGTTGGCACCCATAATCACTTTTTATGGTATTTGCGGAATTTCCACTAAAAAACATTGATTCTGTAGCATTCCCACACTGACAGGAAATCTGCTGATTGATTGACAAGGCTTGTTGAAGGGAATCAATGGGTTCCCCCTGACTGCCAATAGCGTCCACTGTCCAAATTTCCCGCTCAGCGAGCATTGGCAACGCGATCCGGCATGAATGAACAATCCTCAGTGCCGGCTTCTGCCGGGCATCAAATACACCGAGTAATACTGGGCAGACATCTCGGCTTAGCCGGCCCTTGCCAGACCTCATCAAATATTCCCGAAGACTACAGTTCACCGATGCACCCTCAGAGCGGTGGATATCCCCATTAATGAAAAACTCAAAGTCAGTCTGCATGAAAGGCGGTCTTTGAAAACAGTGAGACCTTACCCGTGTCAGGCCACTCCCTCAAGCAACGATCAGTAATTACCGAGCCCTCATCCACCCGCATATCTGCCTCGCCCCTCTCGAAAATGGCAGGTTAGGCAGTTCATATCGGCCTTTGACATTAATCCCGTCAAAATCCACATTCACAAAGCGTAAATCCATGACCTTGATCATCATCTTGGCCCTTGCCGGCATTGTTCTTATCTGCCTCGAACTCATCCTGCCCGGAATGATTCTCGGCTTGGCAGGGATTATTGCGCTTGTTTCTGCCATCATGCTTAGTTTTTCCAGCCAAGAACTCGAATCCTTTGGTTTATCAGGCCGTGCCTTAGTCGCTGCATCGATCCTCTTTGCCAGTATGCTAATTATCGGTATCTGGCTGAAGTATTTTGATAGGGTGCCTATCGGCCGCGGGTTAGTGCTCACACAGCAGAACAAAGACCAGATAGCAGGGCATGAAGCCTCGCAATATCTTGGCCTGCAGGGCAGCGCTCTCACCGACCTACGCCCCTCTGGTAAAGTTGAAATCAAAGGACTACCAAAAACTTGTGACATTGTTGCTGAGACGGGCTTCATTGAGTCCGGATCGGACATTGAAGTCATCAAAACCGACGGTCGCAGAATCATTGTGCGTAAAATCGCTTCCCTCTCTTGATATAGCATCTAGATTTTAATCCAAATCCAAACACAACCACCATTTCATATGACTACGTTCATTGCCCAACTTCCCGACAACGTGACTCTGGTCGTCCTCGGGATCATTCTGGTCGTCATCCTGGCTCTCCTCGCCATCATCGGGATGTTCTTCAAGATCTGGCTGCGCGCCAAGGTCTCTGGTGCACCTGTTAGCTTTGGAACCCTTGTTGCCATGTGGTTGCGCAAGATTCCCAATGCACTAATCGTCGATAGTAGAATCGCTGCATCAAAAGCGGGACTTGTGCTCTCTACCGACCAACTGGAAGCCCATTTTCTTGCAGGGGGCGATGTTTCCCAGGTTGTGCTCTCACTGATCGCCGCCGAGAAGGCAGGCATTACCATGAACTTTGACCGATCCTGCGCTATTGACCTAGCTGTAAAAGGAACCGGCAAGACTGTGCTTGAAGCAGTACGCACCAGCATCAACCCGAAAGTCATCGACTGCCCCAACCCGAGCTCTGGCAAGGATAAAATCGAAGCAGTCGCCCGCGATGGTATTTCGCTCAAAGTCCGCGCCCGGGTAACGGTACGTACCAATCTTGATCGATTTGTTGGCGGTGCCACTGAGGAAACTGTAGTTGCCCGTGTGGGGGAAGGTATCGTTACATCGATCGGCTCTGCCGCCTCCCACAAGGATGTCCTTGAGAACCCAGACAACATTTCAAAGCTCGTGTTGGGCAAGGGTGTGGATGCAGCAACCGCATTTGAGATTATATCCATTGATATTGCCGATGTGGATGTCGGTGTCAATATTGGTGCCAAGCTTCAGACTGAACAGGCAGAAGCAGACAAGCAGGTTGCCCAAGCCAAGGCCGAAGTTCGCCGTGCAGCTGCCGTGGCAAATGAGCAGGAAATGCAGGCCCGTACCCAGGAAATGCGCGCCATGGTCGTCGAGGCTGAAGCCGAAATCCCCAAGGCCATGGCTGAGGCCTTCCGTAGCGGCAACCTAGGCATCATGGATTACACCAATTACAAAAACCTGATCGCCGATACCAAGATGCGCGAGTCCATTGCTGGTGAAGGAGGCGAAACCTCAGGCGAGGATCCTAGCGTATAATCTGGAATCACACAAACTAACCCCATCAATACGGGAATTCTTGAACCATGGAAGGAATCGGCGATCAGGGTCTATTTATTATAGCCGCTCTGGTGATTGCTTTCATCAATTGGCTCTCCGCCACACTGAAGAAAAAGCAAGCATCCCGTAAAGAAGATGACCCTCAAGATGCGCAGGCTCTACAGCGCGAGGCAGATGAAGAAGCTCAAGCATTAATTGACTATGACAGCTGGCCCTCTCCTGATGATGAACCTAATCCTGAAGCCACAACGGCCTCATCGCCATCTATCATTGAGGAAGACCCCAACCAAAATATCCGCGATTTTTTTGCAGCCCTCTCTGGCTCCCCGCCAGTGAAGGCTCCTCCGGTGCCTATAACAGAGCTCGAGCAAGCACCTCCGGTGCCGCAACTGCCGGTTGAGTCGCCAAGTAACGCCTCTGAAGTTTCCTCTCCAGTCACTACATTTTCCTACCCGACATCCGGTAATCAATCCAGCCTGCACCCGATTATCAATAAACTGCGCCAGGATGGCGGTGCCAGAGAAGCATTTATATTCAGCGAAATCCTGGGCAAACCGAAGTCGCTGAGACAATCCGGAAGCTGAATCTCAGTGTTTTACACCTCGTCTAGCCTTCTTGTTCTTGGGCTTGCGATTAATCTCAGGTATCGGGGAAGATGTTGAGTAAGGTTCCTGATGGGGCATAAGATCATCTCCTTGTTCAGTAGTCCAGACCTTTAACTTCGCTCTCAAGTGGGCGAGCTTATCTTTGTATTGGGGACGTTGTGCAAGGTTGACGAGCTCCATCGGATCTGCAGCTAAATCAAAGAGCTCAAACTCAGGTCTTACATGGTATCTCTGGACGATAGCAGCTGCTTTAGGATCGGTTTTTGCAGCATTATACCATGAATGCCAGTATGCTCCTCGCCCATCATTTCGTAACCGATCAGAGTGGTTGGTGTGGTAGGCATTCGTTCGAAGATTGTGGATCAACTTGTATTGGCCCATACGAACACTGCGAATAGGATAAATGTTCATCTCCCTATCACCCGTATTGGTGGTAAAAATCTTGTTACGATGACTCTTTGTCGTTCCCAGCAATAAGGAAGCAAAGGATTTGCCGTCGATATTTGTCGGGACTTTTCCTCCCGACAAATCGATAAGAGTCGGAATGATATCCACCCAACTAACCATCGCGTCAGTGCGCACGCCAGCCTCAATGTTTCCAGGCCAGTAGATTACCAGTGGAACTCGTGTGCCATAGTCATAAAGGTTCCACTTCCCAAATGGCCACTGCCCTCCATGATCACTGGTGAAAAGGAAGATGAAATTTTTACCGAACTTTTTCTTAGCAAATTTCAGAACACGCCCCATTTCCTGATCCATTCCCTCGATATCTGTCAAGTAACGGGCCCAATGCTCGCGGGTCTCCTTCGTATCAATAAAGAAAGACGGCAAGCTGACCGATTTAGGATCATATTTCATTTCCTTGGTCCATTCCACGTGAGGCCTACGGTCTCCGACGAAAAGGCAAATAGGCCCATCAATCTTTTGCTTACTGAAATACTTCTCCACTTCTAAAGACATATCAGTCTTTTTCGGCTCATTGAAATCCATACCCGCAAAGTCCCTGTTGCCATGAGCCACCTTACCGAATGAAGCAATATGGTAACCCATCTTCTTAAGAATGGGCGGCAGGAACTTCGTACCCGGTTTCACCTGACTGTGATTGGGGTGCGCCCCATGCCGGGCGGGCATCAATCCGGTGAGAAGCGAGAAGCGACTGGGACAACAGGAGGGTGAAGCGACGTATGCGTTATCGAAAGTCATACCGCCAGCAGCCAGTCTATCCATGGTTGGGGTCCGAACATCGCGTGATCCATGAATAGAAGTAT
>CALCSP010000572.1 GCA_937893785.1 uncultured Verrucomicrobiales bacterium | reverse complement strand
CTAAAAAGTCGTTTTGATAGATTCCTATATTTTAGAGGGAACTGAATTGAAGGATAGAGTCACCTGTTTCTGGTGCTCCATGGTTAAAAATTGCGAGGTAGAGTTTTTCCTTATTCACAGTTAGATAGTACGGTGTTATCCACTCGGAACCAGTTGGCTTAAATTAGTCCAGTTGCCTTCAATCAAATCGTCAGCGCTTCTTTAGCTTGCGCTTGGTTTTGAGAGTGGCGGAGGAAACTCTTCCGGTTTTCCGTTGTTCGGGTAAGTACCAGCTATCGAGGAGGGCACTTAATTGCTTTACCTTATCTGGCCTCTTTTTGGCAAGGTTCACCTTTTCAGTCGCGTCTTTTTTGAGGTCAAAGAGTTGGGGTTCTCCACCCTGAGGGGGATATTTCATCTTTCCCGGAGCTCCATCGTAAGTCAGGAGGAGCTTGTCGTGCCCTCTAATGACCCAGCGGTAGAGAAGGGAAGCCTGAGGGTTTTCAATGTCAGCAATGTCGTGGGCAAAGGATTCCCCGAAGAGAATGTCACGCTCGATTTTCTTCCCGCTCTTGAGCTGGGGAAGTAGGTTCAGGCCTGGAAATTTATGTGGCCCGGTAGCTCCTGCGGCCGCTAATACGGTCGGCACAAAGTCGATGGAAGAACAGAGTTCAGGACGATCAGCGGGCGGGATTGTTCCCTTCCACCGGAACATGATGGGGTTGCGGGTTCCTCCTTCGTAGGGACTGCGCTTGGATCGCGGTCCGTAGCCGCCGTTCTCGGTTTGAATCCAGCCGTTGTCGGTGACATAAATGACCAAAGTGTCTTCAGCGATACCAGAACTATCGATATGTTTTATCAAGGCTCCACAGGTCTCGTCAAACCATTCGCACATGGCATAATACTTAGCGATTCGGTCTTGAATTCCCTTTTTAAGATATTTCTGGTGAAGATGTTCGGGGGGATTGTGTGGGGTATGTGGGAGGAAGGGGGCATACCAGATGAAGAAGGGTTTCTTCCGCTTAACTGAACGGTTAATGAAGTCAAAGACCGGATCCATTCCAGTCCGCCCGATTTTGAGTCCTGCATCGCCATGTCTACCTCCAGGGTTTGGAAACCCAAGAGTCATGCCTTCGGTAAATCCTCCGCGTTGATAAGAACCTTCCCACCATTTACCACTTTGGTGACTAACGTATCCTTTTTTACTCAACCAATGAGGTAGCCCGCCATGTTCATCTATATGTGAGATGATGAGTTCTCTCGGATCCTTGCCTGTCCTTTCGGAGTGCGCCTTGTTTTCGGGGGTGTTGGCAGGGTTGTTTCCCGTAATTTTGTTTTGGTGGGAATAAAGTCCGGTGAAAAGAGTGGCCAGGGAAGGGCGACACAATGCCGTTGGGACGTAACCGCGCCGGAACAATGCACTTTCTGAGGCAAGTTTATCGAGGTGAGGGGTCTCAATGTGCGGATGCCCCATGAAACCGTAATCGGTGTAGCTTTGATCATCCGAAAGAATCAGGACAACGTTGGGAGGCTTGGACAAGGAAGTAGTCGCAAACGAAAGGAGAAAGAGGAGAAAGGTTGTTTTCATGGGCTAAGTTTAAAGCCGTGGTATGAGTGTAAGATTTTAGGTTTGGAACCGTTTTTTCTACCATATTATTATGGTGAGCATGTATACAGCCGGCATACTGGTTAGTTGAGCAATTTATCCATAAAGAACTCGATTTGGGATTGGTACTTGGTTTCTGCCCCAGGATACTTGAGATGAGCTTCCAGCTTAAGGGCATCGCTTTTTTCCTTGAGGGCAATGCCGAGATTGACGTGGTGAACAAGCCAGCCGCGTATTCGGCTCTTGTTGGTGGGTGGTTTGGCGGTTGGGGGCATGCCATAACTCATGAAGATAGGTGGATTATTCTTCGAAACGAGCGATAGAGCCGAGTGTCGAGCGGCGATTTCATTGGCTTCTTCGATCGTTTCCGCTCCCCATCTGGCGATGCGGGCTTGCTCCGGATCTTTTATGTTACCCAACGATGGGAAAAGGGTTTTGGCGTTTGTATTTGGCCCCAGTAGGGTTGCGATCTTGTTTTGCCAGAAATGCATGTCGAGTGTGGTTTGACCTCCGCTGGTCGCAACGCAGCTCAAGCGTGTGGATTCGCGCTCAAGCGGATCTTTGCTGTCGGGCTTAGCCATATCTTCTGAAAAGGCTAGCCACATGCAGATTTGCGCACCTGCTGATCCGCCGAAGGCGGCAACCCGTGATTTATCGATGTTCCATTTCTTGGATTTGGATCGCATGAACTGCAAAGCCCGACGGGCATCGTGGTGTGAGGTGGGCAATGGGTTGGTAGTGCTTAGGTAGCGGTAATTGATCGCAGCAACGGAGATTCCGGCTTTGAGTAGTTGCTCTAGTTCGTTCGGGTTTAGCTTTTCCTTGCTGCCGGATGTGAAACCGCCTCCGTGAATGTAAATGGTCAGCGGAGTGGGGTTCGGGCTTTCGGCGAGCCAGACATCCAAGACATTACGGTCGTGTTCACCGTATTTGATATTAGCATGGGTCGGAGATTTCTTTCCGGTTGTGTGAGTGTTGCCAGGTTTCGTATTTGGAGTTTGCCTTCCTTGATTTTTGCTACGGTTATTTGCTTGCCATATAACAGCCTGCTGTTCCTTGTTCGAAAGAACTCCATCGCCATCTGCATCGGCTCGGGGAAAGCGTTTTAAAATTATTCGATGTAGAGCTGCTTCTTCAACCTTGGAGAGTTTGCCGTCTCCGTTTTTATCGGCCTGTGGTTGTAGTTTGAGGATTTGTTTTTCCAATGGATTGCCATCAGCAACCGTTAAAAAAGTGCTGATTGCCAATACCAGTGAGATAAAAATAGGCAGATTTTTCTGTTTCATGGTCGGTTATTTAAAACGTGAACAAGTATTCTTTCATGATGCACAAAACATGATCTCATGCCTTTTACATGGGACGTTGTTTGTGCATGAAGAGGGCTTCATCTATTGCACTGTTCATGTTGTTGTGGATTACCTAAATTTGGCGGCAACAAAAATTATTTTGTTTGTAATTGTATATTCCTGACTTACCGGATTTAGCCTTTCCCATAGATGGGTGCTTGCCAGTCTTTGGGTAAACGTCCTTGAGGTCGTACACCTCGTGCATTGGCAGGAATGGGATGATCCTTCGGTTGAAGGATTGGCATGTCATCAGGCAAATGCTTGATCCACATGTCCTTAAATTCAATGGTCATCGGTGGTCCCTTGTGTACCTGCACCGCAAGCACGCCATCCATCGCCCTGCCTTTGCGATCAAAATCGATTAAGTCACCGGTTGGATGTCCGTTAATCCAATGGCGATGGCGATTTCCTTCAACTAAAATTCGATATTCATGCCATTGGTTGGGGGCAAATTCCTTTACCTCGAAATTATCTATGACCCATCGGCTACCCTCAGGATCGACAATAACTTTTTCGCCCGTGTGTGAAAGAATTCGGCGCCCCTTTTCCTCATAGATCATGCCGTTAAACTGAGGTTCGTCTGCTACAATGTCGCACTGGTAACCAGTTACTACATCAAGCCCGAGTTCCGGAGCATGGGCGCTGCGATATTGAATTCCACTATTCCCGCCCTTTGAGATGCGCACTTTTACTCTAAGGTCGAAATTACGAACGGTGGCAACCTTCCAGGTTATGAAGTGATTCTTCTGAAGTGTTCCATCTGTTTTACCCATGAGGACCCCTTTCTTGTATGACCAAAATTTGGAGTCACCTGACCAACCACGCATGCCATTGCCGATGATTTTAGAAAATCCATCCTTTCCCGGTCGATCTGCTACGGTTGCTGCAGCAACCGGATGCGGTGGAGTGGAGACTGATAATGTCCCCTGTGCTGGTGATAATGGCCCTCCCAGTTCGGCAACCCTTTTATCTGTTTGCTTACGCAACATATCAAGCGTCTGGGCATAATTCGGATCCATTGCAAAATTGGTCAGTTCGTCAGGATCTTTCTTGAGGTCATGGAGAAATTCATAGTTATCCTCATCAATATATCGAACGTATTTGTAGCGATCAGTGCGAACCCCTTCAAAAGCTGGAATACGTGAACGAACTGCGAAGTGCTCGTGGAAAGTCTGCTTGCGCCAACTCTCTACTTTTCCGCTGGTGACAATTGGCTTGAGGCTGCGCCCCTGATAACGCTCAGGCACGTTCAGTCCAGCCCAGTCAAGAAAAGTGGAGGGCAGATCAAGGTTAAGAGCGGAGTAATCGACTACTTGACCATGAGCAGATTTGGGTGCGCGTGGATCGAGAATAATCAAAGGAACCCGCAGAGATTCCTCGTAATGAGACCACTTGCCGGCAAAACCTCGGTTACCTAGGTGAAATCCATTATCGGCGGTATAAACGATAATGGTGTTATCTGCTAAGCCTTGCGCTTCCAAAGCCCTCATAAAACGACCAATGGCATTGTCTATGCCGCTGACCATACGCAGGTAAGCCCGCATATTAGTTCGATACTTAGTTTCGCTGTTCCAACGCCAAAAGAAACGTTCTCGATTGATGGTGGTTTTAAGAAAATCAGGCTGATTGTCAAAAATCTTGGGATCATTCAAGCGAGGTGGAGCAATCTCATCCTCCTCGTACATGCCATCAACTGCGCGAGGCCACGGGAAATGGCCAATGCCCGGCCGACGATCTCCATCCTCGGCATGGCATGCATTAAACCACATGTTTAGGGCAAAAGGTTGATTTTTT
Organism: uncultured Verrucomicrobiales bacterium; assembly: GCA_937893785.1. Taxonomy (GTDB): domain Bacteria; phylum Verrucomicrobiota; class Verrucomicrobiia; order Verrucomicrobiales; family DEV007; genus CACIUL01. The sequence continues at coordinate 818 of CALCSP010000572.1, read as the reverse complement.
GGTTGGTTCTCAATGAACGCAATCCCCTGATCGACTATCAACTCGGTTTCATGGCGCAGCGAACCGTCAGGTTGTTTTTTGTAGAAAGGGTTACGACCTATCCTTTGAAAGACATCAAAATGATCGGCAGGGTTCCAGCCCTTGGGCATCTTCGCGTGCCATTTACCAGCAAAACCAGTTCGATAACCGGCTTTACGAAGGAGGTCGACATAGAGTTCTTTTACGGCATCAGGGCGGGCTGCATCATGCCGCCCAGGCGTTCCGTAGCTGCGTCCGGTTAACCCGGTCAAGATGGTTGTGCGACTCACCCAGCAAATAGCCTGACTGACATAGGAGTTGGAGAATCTCGTGCCTTTTGCAGCCAGTTTATCGATGTGAGGCGTTTTTGCTAAAGGGTGCCCATAACAGGCAAGAGAACTGGAAGTTTGATCATCAGCAAAAAAGAAAACAATATTGGGTTTTTTGGCAGCATGCGCAGAGTAGGAGCAGAGAAAACACAAAGAGATGATGAATTGTTTCATTAAGATTGTTTGGATGGTTTTATCGATCGATAATTATCGTTATATTGAACCTTCTCGCTAGGAGTATTCGGGCAAATTTATTCATCGCCGATTTTACCCGCCTTTGCCTTTAATCAAGAATGTAAGTCACGGTAGGGCAGATAATGTAAAATTTAATGCTGTCGAAATGGTTTGGAAAGAACCAGAGCTAGGATGAATTCGCTAACGCTGTATTGGTTGGCTTCGGCGGCAGATCGCATTCTGATTAGCAGGTCAGACTTGGATGAACCCATGCACTACAAAGAGGGCGTAATCATG
>CALCSP010000571.1 GCA_937893785.1 uncultured Verrucomicrobiales bacterium | reverse complement strand
TGAAAAACCTGCCCAGAAAGTCGAACGCGGATTTCCTCAAGTATTATGTGACGAACCTGTTAAGCTTCCTTCCGATTCTAGTGGACGTCTGGAACTGGCAAGATGGTTGGCTTCAAAAGAAAACCCCCTAACTGCAAGAGTGATGGTCAACCGGGTTTGGGGAAAACTGTTTGGTAGCAGTATTGTCACATCAGAAAATAACTTTGGAGCAACCGGAAAAGCTCCAAGTCACCCGGAACTTCTGGACTACCTTGCGGTTAGGTTCATGGATAACAACTGGTCAATAAAGTCGCTCTTGCGTCAACTGGTCCTAACCCGAACCTATCAGACAAGCTCGGAGTTCCACCCATTGGCCTTCAAGAAGGATCCTGAGAATACTCTTCAATGGCGTCACAACCCAAAAAAAATTGATGCTGAGGCCCTGCGTGACTCTATGCTGATGGCAAGCGGGAAACTAGACCTACAGCGCCCAGTTGGTTCGGAAATTGCTAAGCACGGTGATGGCCGGATCGGGTTACCCAGATCACCCCGTGGGATATCCAGCAGTAGTGACAAGCCGAACTATCGCTCCGTCTACCTCCCCATCGCTCGTGACAATCTACCAGAAGCGCTCACTCTTTTTGACCCCGCGGATCCTAATCTTGTCACCGGTAAGCGAGAGGAAACCAACGTTCCTGACCAAGCACTCTACCTAATGAACAATCCCTTTGTCATCGAGCAGGCCGAAGCAATGGCAAAACGCCTGATCGCCGAGGCGGACACCCCACTTGAAAGATTTTCAAAGGCTTTTCTACTTTGCTACGCACGCCCTGCAACCAACAAAGAAATCGAGGCAACCAAGGCATTCATTCATAACTTCCTAGTCACAGCAGGAACCGATAGTCAGAACCGCGGCAAGGTAAACAATCTTGCCTTTGTATCCTTTTGCCAATCCCTACTAATCTCTGCTGAATTCAGGTACCTTAATTAAATCAACCCCCAGCCCACTGTCATGTTCACCCGCCGTGATTTTCTCAAGTCGACCTCTTCAGGCGTTGGCTATCTTGCCTTCGCTGCACTCGCTCACGAACAGGCACTAGCCGAATCCAAAGCCGTTGGGCCACTCGCGCCGAAAAAACCACACTTCCAGCCCAGAGCAAAGCGGGTGATTTTTCTCTCAATGCGTGGTGCTCCATCGCATGTTGATACTTTTGATTACAAACCAAAACTCGGTAAGGATAACGGCAAGGCAGGGCGTTTTGGGCGAGGCAGAAAACTTTTGGGCTCACCATGGGAGTTCAGCCAACATGGAAAAAGTGGCCTTTGGATCTCGGAGTTGCTGCCAGAGATTGCAAGTCATGCCGATGAACTGTGTTTACTGAAGGGCATGCATACCGACCTACCCAACCATCCACAGGCACAGACCATCATGCACACTGGAAACTCGCAGTTCGTGAGACCATCCATCGGAGCATGGACCTTATATGGTTTGGGCACCAACAATGCCAACCTGCCCGGGTTTGTTGCCCTTGGCGCTCCTCCAGGTTCTGCCAACCATTTTGGCAGTGCTTTCCTTCCTGCAATATATCAGGGTGCACGCTTTGGCAACGATGCCCGTGGGGGAGGAAGCAGATTCTCACGCGGGAATGCACAACCAAAGATTCCCAATATTTCCAACCCAAATCTTGACCGAGACCTTCAGCGCGTTCAGCTCGATTACGTTCAGAGACTGAATAAAACAAAACTCGAACGCGAAAAGTTCGCGCCTGGCGTTGAGGGAGTCATTGAGTCTTTGGAACTCGGTTTTCGCATGCAGGATACTCTCCCCGATCTGATGAACACCTCAGGTGAATCGCAAAAAACACGTGATCTTTACGGAATTGGATCCGGTGGAAATGACACGTTTGGAAGACAGTGCCTGCTAGCCCGCAGATTTGCCGAAGCCGGTGTGCGTTTCATTGAGCTAAGCCATGGCAACTGGGATCACCACCGCAACATGGGCACCGACCTGCCAGCGCGCTGCAATGAAATCGACAAGCCTATTTCGGGACTGCTGACCGACCTGAAAGAGCGCGGGATGCTAAAAGACACTCTGGTGGTATGGGCTGGTGAATTCGGCCGGACACCACATGGTCAGGGCGGAGATGGTCGTGACCACAATAACAAGGGTTACACAACCTGGATGGCCGGCGGCGGAGTGAAAGGCGGGTTTCAATACGGAGCCTCTGATGAGTATGGTTACGAAGCCGTTGATGGACGCATGCATATCCATGATTGGCATGCCACGATCCTTCACCTACTTGGACTCGATCATGAAAAGCTCACTTATCGGCACGCCGGCAGGGATTTCAGGTTAACCGATGTCCATGGAACCGTAGCGAAGGAAATTCTCAGCTGAAGTTCAATCTCAGGGTAAACTCACCTCTTGAACAGAGTTAAGCACGCCTGAATTGTGCATGCTATTCAGACGAGGCCCGGCATTATCAAGAATGCCCGATACGAGTAGAAGCTCTATTATTGCTATGCCGATTACACCTTACAAAGGGTCGCCTCTTGCCAATATCGCTAGGCAATAAGGTCTTTCATCACGTGACCATGAATGTCAGTCAGACGGAAATCACGCCCTTGGTAGCGATATGTGAGTTTGCGGTGATCGATACCCAAGAGATGCAGGATCGTGGCATTTAGATCATGAATGTGCATGGTTCCAGGCGTCCATTTTTCACTGCTGGGCTTAGGGCGCATAGGAGTGCCGTCAGGATGAGCAATATTGTAGGCATAATCATCGGTTTGACCATAGGTGATACCAGGCTTGATCCCGCCTCCAGCCATCCAGACAGTAAAGCACCTCGGATGATGATCTCTACCATAATTATCCCTGCGCAGTCGTCCCTGACAGTATGCAGTACGGCCAAATTCCCCTCCCCATACCACTAGAGTTTCATCAAGCATACCAAGCCTTTTCAAATCTTTGATCAATGCTGCCGACCCCTGGTCAATGTCCTTGCACTGATTGCCATGTTCCCCAACAAGATTGCCGTGAGCATCCCAGCCACGATGAAAGATCTGAATATTACGCACTCCGCGCTCAGCAAGACGCCTTGCATTCAGGCAACAGGCGGCAAATGATCCCGGCTTGCGTGCCTCTTCACCATAAAGCTCAAAGGTCTTGTCATCCTCCTGAGAAAGGTCCATCAACTCAGGAACGGATGACTGCATCCGGTAAGCCAGTTCATGCTGCTTAATGCGTGACAATATTTCGGGGTCACCAAAGCGTAAATGCTGTTCCTTGTTGAGAGCACCAAGAGCATCAAGCTGAGCTCGGCGATCCTCTCGACTGACACCTGCCGGATTACTAAGGTAAAGGACAGAATCACCCTGACTACGCATAAGTGTTCCCTGATGCTCTGATGGCATGAACCCACTACCCCAAAGTCGCCCGAACAGGCTCTGTTCCGGGTGCTTGGTGCGCGCATGCATCACAACGTATCCTGGTAAATCCTCATTCATACTTCCCAGCCCATAACTTAACCAAGCTCCAAGGCTAGGTCTGCCGGGAACCTGGCTACCTGTCTGGATATAAGTAATCGCAGGATCATGATTGATGGCATCAGTAAAGGTCGAATGGACCACGCAAAGCTCCTTGGCCACGGTGGCAGTGTGAGGCAACAACTCACTGACCCAAACTCCCCGATCATTATTCTCATGCTTGGTGAACTTGTATTTGCTAGGACATACTGGCAGCGTCTTCTGTCCTGCAGTCATGCCGGTAATCCTTTGGCCATCGCGAATGTGCTCGGGAAGGTTCTGTCCGAACATCTCCTGCATTTTCGGCTTGTAGTCCCAGAGGTCATGATGACTTGGGCCTCCACTCATAAAAAGGTAGATCACTCTCTTTGCTTTAGGGGCATGATGCAATCCGCCATGAGGCAGGATCTTGGATCCTTCTGCCATCGCATCAGAGCCAAGAATCTGGCTCATAGCAGCAGTGCCAAGACCAAGTGCGGAACGGCCAAACAATTGACGTCGGGTGAGGTTCAGATCAAAATCCTGGATTGTCTCGAGAGATTTCATTGGTAGATATAAATTTGAAAGGTTGCTACTTAATAAACCAGTATCGCGATGTCACTTGCCAGCACAGTAGCCGCGAGCTGAGTCCAGGCAGCAAGCTTACCTGTTGGATAAGAATCATCGCGCGGCGCATCACCGGAACCAAGCAAGGCAACGGCATCTTTCTCGGAGCCACCATAGCGGCGATCCATCTTTTGGAGAAGATTCATACAGGTTTTTTTCTCAGTATCGCTTGGCTTACGACAAGCTAACAAGCCAAAGAGGTAATCAAGCCGCTTACCATCATCCACCTTTAGGCTCAATAAACGCTCAGCAAGCTTGCGGGACATTTCGATACGCTGGGTTTCATTTAACAGCCCCAAAGATTGTAGGGCGGTATTGCTTCGGGAACGCTTTACGCAGCTTGATTCACGGTCAGGTGCATCAAAAAGTGTCATCATGGGGTGTGGGCTGGTTCTCTTCCAGTAAGTGTAGATACTTCTCCTGTAGAGGCGGTCCCCCTTGTCCTGCACATAATTCTTCGTATTGCTTCCAGGGTGCATCAAAGCAGCCCACATGCCCTTTGGCTGGTAAGGCTTTGCACCTTCACCACCCTTCGCCGGCACAAGAAGTCCACTCGCCCAAAGGGCAACATCCCGCAGCATCTCAGCATCCATTCGATAGTTCTGGCCACGTGCAAAAAGACGATTTTCTGGATCATTCAATCCCTCACGCCACCTCGAATCTTGTTTAAACGTCTGGCTGTGAACCATGAGTCGCAATACATGCTTAAGATTCCACTGACTCTCCTGCAATTCCACGGCAAGCCAGTCCAGCAACCGAGGATGTGTAGGCTGCTCGCCCTGCACGCCAAAATCCTCCGGGGTGCGGACAAGACCATGTCCAAAAACCCGTTGCCAGACACGGTTGACCAAAACACGCGAAACCAATGGCTGCTCCCTGGACGTCATCCACTTTGCTAAACCAAGACGATTCCTTGGTGCCCCCTCAGGAAAGCGGTTCAGAATTTCTGGCACTCCTGGTGTTAATGCTTCACCCAACGGGAGATTATATTCACCCCGGTTCAGCATCTTGGTCACTCGAGGCTGACTGCGCTCCTGAGCCACAAGAGTCGTTGTGAATTTCTTCTCTGCCTCGGCAATAAGTAATGCAAGGTCACCGGCCTGCTTCGCCAAAGCGCTCTGCTTCCATTGACCGTTGGGATCAGAAACCATCTTTAACCGCTCCTTGGCACCCGACTTTTGCCACTGTTCTAAAGCTTGGGAATTCCCATCATGGATTTTCTTTAGAGCATTCTCAGCCTCGACAAGGATCTGATTACGTCTGCTTTCTAATGCATGCCAATCCCGCCATTGATTCCCGTCAGCAGGCGCCTTCAAGACCGGCGCATATTCATACCGGTTCCCATCCATGGAACCCTCCGCTGTATTGTTAAAAAATGCATAAAGGCGGTAATATTCGACCTGTTTAATTGGGTCATACTTGTGGGTATGACAGCGGGCACAGGTAAGGGTCATGCCCAAGAGCACCGTTCCCAGGGTCTCCGTGCGATCAAAGGTATTCTTCGCCTGGAACTCATCAGGAATGGCACCACCCTCGGCGGTTGATGGATTCATCCGCACAAATCCTGTTGCCACCCTCTGTTCAAGGGTTGGACTCTTCAATAAATCGCCGGCCAGCTGCCAGGTAATGAAATCATCCAGTGGCAGGTTGTCATTGAAGGCTTTCACCACCCAATCCCTGTAGGGATAAATGCCCCGGCGGTTATCAAGGTGCAGCCCGTGCGTGTCACCATAGCGCACTGCATCCAGCCAGTAACGGGCCTGGTGTTCGCCATACCGCGAACTGGCGAGCAATTCCTCAACCAACTTGCTGTATGCCTCCGGGCTGCTATCACTAAGGAATCTCGAAAGCTGGTCCGGTTCAGGAGGCAAACCGGTAAGAACCAGGGCAACACGTCTTGCAAGGGTAGCCGAATCGGCCTCAGGCGCAAAATTCAAGCCCTTTGCTTCAAGCTGCTCTGTCACAAAGGAATCAATATCGTTACTGCCGGGCTCTTTAATAGGTGCTACAAAAGCCCAATGTTCAGCATATTTTCCACCCTGCTTTACCCATGTACTGAGCACCTCACGCTCCTTTACCGTGAGTTGTTTCTCGGCATCCTCCGGCGGCATTGGATCTTCCCGATCATGAATGCGATGCAGAATCTCACTGTCGGCAAGATTGTCCGGATCAATCGCCCGAACGCCATCACGGTTAGCTGTAGCTGCCGCTGAGGAATCAAGACGCAACTGCGATTTTTTGGTATCCGGTCCATGGCAGGCAAAACACTTGTTGGACAGAATGGGCAAAACATCTCTGGCAAAATCAACCTTGCTACCAGAGGCACTATAAGCGCGAGAGGTAATGGTCACGGCAATCGTAACCACAAAGAGGAAAGCAACACGGTGAAAGAAAATCATCATATCATTAAGGACAAATTAAGCCTGCAATATTTACTAATGTAATGGATTGTAGGCCAATGGTCTAGACTGTTCATTACCGTAATTCACGGCCCGGAATCACAAACTTTTAGTGAACGCAAAATAAAGGTGTTCAACGGGACTGACGTAACGCTGCAACCTTTAAACCCGCTGACTTGATGCGCTTATTGAACCGAGCGCGAATTTCATCGAGCAAAACCACATGCTTATCCTGCGTGCTTCGGGTAAGGTTATGGAATTGCCCGGGATCCTCCTGCATGTCGTAAAATTCTTCGGTTCCGTCCTTATAGCGGGTGTAAGTCCAACCTTTGATACGCATCGAGATACCACCGCCATGGATTGAGAGGGCACTATCCTTCACCTTGGCGTCAGGTTGACTGAAAATCGGAAGCAAACTTTTGCCGTGTAGTTCGTCGGGACTCTGCAACCCACAAGCAGCAGACAGAGTGGGAAAGAGGTCCACCAGCTCGACCATTGACTGGTTTCGTCCTGCGAGCCCGCCAGGTAACGAGATAATCAGGGGCACTCGGGTCACTTCTTCATGCAGATTACTCTTCTGCCAAAAAGTGTGTTCCCCAAGGTGATAGCCATGGTCACTGGTA
>CALCSP010000570.1 GCA_937893785.1 uncultured Verrucomicrobiales bacterium | reverse complement strand
CAAGTTCATCAAGTAATCCCGCATAGTCATCGGCCATCATTTCGCTTGAGTAGGGGCCTTCCGGTTTATCGCTTTGTCCTACTCCACGGTTATCGCCCATAATACAACGGAAATTTTCCTGCCAGGCATCGGCGTGGGCTTCCCATACTGCTCCGGGGGCGGTGATTCCCATAATCAGCAACAGGGGATCACCTGATCCCTGCTCTTCATAAAACATGTTGATTCCGTTGGTTTGCAAATGTGGCATCGATTAATCCTTTCGGTGATAAAGTATGATTTAAAGAGATTAGAAAGGATTTACCGGATACTTGCCATGAAGCCAAGTTTTTCTTTGTCCTAACGCCAGTTTCAGTAAAGCTATAGTAATGACTGATGATCCTCATTTTAACGGGCACTGGGAGCAATTCTTCAAGATTGGCAAAACGGTGATCCTTCCTATCGATCATGGAACTGTTATTCCTGTGCCAGGGCTTGAAGATCCTGCAACGCTGATAGAGACATTAAATCCTTATGTGGATGGTTATGTCGTCAATTATGGGGTCGGGCGGGCCTGTAGTGATGTCCTGAGTGAAAAAGGGGTATGTTTTCGGACAGATCTCTATAAACCAGTTCATGCGGATAACCCTGACAAAGGCAGTTACCGCGCCTTTTCAGTTGAGGACGGCTTACAGATTGGTGCTAATGCCGTAATGAACATGTGCTATCCACATCATCGTGAAGAGGACAGGATTTTTCGCGAATGTGCAAGTCTGGTGAGCGAGTGCAGTGAGACAGGTATTCCTGTCATCCTCGAATCACTTCCTTACGGGATTGGTTACCCTGATCTCTATACGCCGGAAAACATTTCATTTGCGGCAAGAATCGCAGCCGAGATTGGAGCCGATGTCGTAAAGACCGCTTTTCCGACTGGTGGTAGTGTTGATGAATTCAAGGGCATTATTGACTCATGCATGGTACCTGTCGTCGTTCTCGGAGGCGCAGCCATGGGGGACGACCGGGCGCTTTTCCAGATGGTGCGTGACTCCATGGACGCTGGGGCTTCGGGTGTTGCGGTAGGACGTAATGTATGGCAACACGACTCTCCAGTTGGAGTTGCGCGATGCCTAAACGCCATTGTCCATGAAGACGTCTCGGTCGGAGGTGCTCTCAAATTATTAGAAGAGCATTCCTGATATTGCCCTTTAGCAAATGGCTATTTCTTCAGGGT
>CALCSP010000569.1 GCA_937893785.1 uncultured Verrucomicrobiales bacterium | reverse complement strand
TTTTTTCTTCGCTGCAGGCGCTTTTTTCTTCGCTGCAGGCGCTTTTTTCTTCGCTGCAGGCGCTTTTTTCTTCGCTGTGGTTTTTTTCGGCATCAAGGCGGGCATTTTGACGGCCATTACAGGAAGGTCAAGAGAAGATACATGCCGAAGAGCCTTATTTTTATCTCATTTACAGGAATATGAGCTGGACATGTTAATGTTTCAGGCAATTGACAAGCCGCCCACCACCCCCTATTGATGCCGCCCATGACCAAGCATAAGGTTCTCATTGCCGATCCGATCGCTGATGCAGGAATCAAGGAACTGCAAGCCGATCAGGCACTTGATGTCGATGTTCGTATTGGAATTTCCAAAGATGACCTGCTCGCTGATGCCTCTTTGTATGAAGCGATTATTGTCCGCTCACAAACTAAAATCCCAGCGCAAGTGCTTCAGGCCGCCGAAAACTTGAAGATTGTTGGCCGGGCTGGTGTCGGTGTTGACAATATTGATGTGCCGGCGGCCACAAAACACGGGGTTATCGTTGTCAACACACCTGCCGGTAACACCATTTCCACCGCAGAGCATTCTTTCAGCATGATGGCCGCTCTGGCTCGTAATATCCCTCAGGCGCATGCCACTGTGAAAGGTGGCGGATGGGACCGAAAAAACTATAAAGGGGTGGAGCTAAACAAGAAGACTCTTGCCATTCTTGGCATGGGAAGAATTGGAACGGAATTTGCCCGCAGAGCAATTGCTTTTGGCATGCGCGTGGTTGCCTACGACCCATACCTTTCCCCAAGCCGAGCCCGTGCGCTTCAGGTTGAACTTTTCTCGGAAGTGGCTGAAGCCGCGACCATCGCCGACTTCATAACGCTGCACATGCCGCTGACTGAGGACACTAGGCACATCGTTAATGCGGAACTTCTGAAAAAATGCAAGCCGGGCGTTAGAATTATCAACTGCGCACGCGGCGGGCTTGTGGATGAACCCGCGCTATTAGAGGCAATTAATGAAGGGTATGTGGCAGGCGCAGCTCTGGACGTCTATGAACAGAGTGAACCCCCGCCCGAGGGATATCCCCTGCTCGATTCTGAAAAGATAATCTTTACTCCACACCTTGGCGCGTCCACCGAGGAAGCACAGCAAAACGTGGGCATCGAAATATCACGCAATATCCGAAATTTCCTCATTGAGGGAACCATCGTCAATTCTGTAAATACACCCAGCGTTGACGGCAAAACCGCTGAACTTCTCGGTCCCTACCTTGACCTGGCTTCAGCTCTAGGAAAGATGCTCTCTCAACTCGTTCCGAAAGGAGTGGAATTTCTAACCATTTGCTACTCAGGCAAAGTTGCGGAACTGGATACGGCGCTTGTCACCAGATCCGCATTAAAGGGATACCTGGAACGCGCATGTGGTGAGGAGTCCGTCAACCATATCAATGCCCCAGGAGTTGCCGAAAAACTAGGATTAACCGTTAGCGAAACCCGACCATCGGATACTGGGGAATTCACTGAGATGATTGAGATCATTGCAGGTAATGATGACGAAAAGGCCGCAGTGGCCGGCACTTTCTTCGGCAACACACCGCGCATTGTCAAAATCAACGATCACCGGGTGGAAGCTGATGCCGAGGGACATGTTTTGATCGTTAGCAATACAGACACACCCGGTGTAATTGGCACCATTGGAACAGTTATTGCAGAGCATAAGGCAAACATTGCAGGAATGTCCCTAAGTCGTAACCAGGTCGGTGAATGCGCCCTAACTGTCATTAATCTTGACGCGGACCTCGATCCCTCAGCGCGCGAGACACTGCTCGCCGATACCCATATTCACAGCGCCAAGCTACTATACCTCTAGGAGTATCCCCCTTGTTTTCCTGTGACGGGAAAAAGAGTAGTCATACCACCCGGGGTGTTACGTATCCTAGCCCCGGTTACCTCTACCAAGGCGCTCTACGGTGGCTACCAAGTGATCAATTCTGAACGGTTTGGTCAAGACACCACAAAAACCGTGCTCCAGATAATTCATCAACACAGAATCATTCACATACCCGGTTGTAACAATGGCTCTAACGTCAGGATGATCCGCACGGATACGTGCAAGGGTTTCATTGCCACCCATCCCCCCCCTGATATCAAGGTCAAAAAGTAAAACATCAAAGGGTCTGCCAAAATCTTCCGCTTTTTCAAATGCATGCAATGCCCTCTCACCGGTTGCTGTACAAAACACATCATGCCCGGCACGAGTAAGGGCCTTTTCAAGAACAGCACATATATGAGGTTCATCATCAAGCACCAAGACCCTCATCGGCTTGGCATGACTCTCCTTTTCCGGATCCAACGCGTTATGGTCATCCGCCGGCAGATAAATTTCGAAACAGGCTCCCTCGCCCGGTTTTGAGTGCACCTCTATATGCCCGGAATGCGAACGAACAACCGCAGCCGCCTGACTCAGCCCAATGCCCCGACCTCCTTCTCTGCCACTAAAATAAGGATCAAAAATCCGGTTCATATCCACTTCCGAAAGACCGGGACCGTTATCCTTAAATATTAAGTGCAAATAAAGCCCTGCAC
>CALCSP010000568.1 GCA_937893785.1 uncultured Verrucomicrobiales bacterium | reverse complement strand
TAAACTTGGATCCGTCAAAAACCGTCCATCCCGCCCTTGCCGGGCGCATTGCGCCGTGAGCCTGGACAATGGACTGGGCAATCCTGCCCGGAAGAAACGCGGTGTATTTTTGATCAAGGTCTGTGCCCAAGCACAAATCCATCACGCTCGGAGCACTATGCGTATGAGTGGCACAAATCAGAATTTTTTCAGGGGATATGCCAATCTTTGCCGCTGCCAGTCGCTTGGCTTCATCACACAGCTCTGTTGGGATCATGCAGTTGTCTACCACTGCAATCACAATCGTTTCACCTTTGCTGGAAAGAGCAATCGATCGGCAACTCAACCGGTCAAGGATAATCCTAACTTCTCGACTCAGGAAACCACCATTCACAATCACTGGCACTTCGCGGGGCGTGATATCAACCACTGCTGCACCCGCCCGGAGACCTGCAGCCAAGCCTCTTGCCTCACAGAAGAAGCAAACCAACAAAAAAAACCCAGTTAAAAATCCACGCATTGAGGCAAGCTTACCCTCAAAAACACTCAAACTGTGAACTTTTTTCCAAGCTCAAAAACAACCGTTTTTATCCGCCGATTACCACCAGACGAATTGAATCAAGCCGCAACCTAGCATTTGCAATGTGCACTTTTAGTGCGTTGCGCTCTTCTTGAGCGGCCTTAATCTCAGCACTTCGAACTGGATGACCCAGAGCCGTAAGACGATCCAAACGGTCCAGTTGGTCACTAATCAGGGCATCCATTTGCTTCAGCGCCTTCTCGCGTAACTGAATAGCAGTTTTTTCTGCACCCTTCTCGGCATTAATGACCATGCCGGGAACCATTTTGCCAAGAATTTCAAGCTTTGCCCGCAACCAGCTGCGATTACCGTCTTTTACAGCTGAGGAATCAAAACTGCCGGTAAGGTCGTTGCCGGAATGATCAACGACTGTCTTAATCGGCATGGGTGGAAGAAACCGGTCGGCGCCAAGGCCCGGCGGGCACATGGGCTCCAGCAAAAAAACGCACTCCGCAATCAAGCCTGCCTGAGCAGCCGTTCCCGGAATCTGCCCGAAAGCACTGGATCCCTTCTCACCATTAATAATGAGGTCCATGCACGTTGAGACAATCGGATGGTCCCAGCTGACAAAGCTCATCTGCTCATTAACCAGTGCGGTTTTCCGGTCGAACGTAATCGACATGCCGATCTCTCGCATTCCCGGAAAAGCGTCTCCGGCAAAGACCGTGTCTGGTTTGATATAATAGCAATAATCCCCCAGTTCCTCAATGCCCACCCCAAGCGCGTCAAAAAAATCTAACATGAGCTTCTCCAGGCAGTTGTCGGCATCAATCTCAGCTATGGCGGAAGTAATTTCCTGTGCCTCTTGCGCATTGAATGAACTCATCTCCAACAACCGGTCACGCCCTGCCTCCAGCATGGCGTCCAATTCTTTCTTGGCGACCTGCGTATCAGCAATAATACGATCCCAGCCGACAAGATCATCCGTTGCGGTGTCCTGCATCCGCGTGTGAAATTTTTCCAGTAGTTTTGTGCCGCCCTCCATTGGTCGGGCAAAAGCATCCATTCCTTCGTGATACCAACGAGCCATTACACCATGGTTGGAACCCACGGCAAAGGGAACGTGAATCTGTATCGTCTCCTGCTGACCAATACGGTCGAGTCTTCCAATGCGCTGTTCAAGCAAGGCGGACGTTTCAGGCAGATCATACAACACCAGATGATGGGCAAATTGAAAATTACGACCCTCACTTCCGATCTCTGAACAAATTAACAGGCGTGCTCCATCCTCCTCACTGAAATATGCGGCATTCCGATCACGCTTAATCAACTCAAGGCCCTCATGAAACAAGGCGGTCTTGATGCGAATCTTCGAAGCAATAGCCGCCTCCAGCTCTTCGACCATTTCACGGGTTCGGCAAATAACGAGAACCTTGTCATCCCCAAGCTGGCTTACACAGTTAATAAGCCAGTCGATGCGCGGATCTTCCTCGCTCTGGTCTTCTTTCTCAAGGGGATACAGGGTGACTTCGCGTTGCGGAAAACCACCTAGGTTTGCGCGTCGGTTACGGAACAAAACCCGCC
>CALCSP010000567.1 GCA_937893785.1 uncultured Verrucomicrobiales bacterium | reverse complement strand
TTGACATCGTTGGCATAGCATGCGATCACCATGCCCTCAATTAGCTGATGAGGGTCCTTGTGAATGATTTGACGATCCTTGAAGGTGCCTGGCTCAGACTCATCAGCATTACATAAAAGATAGATAGGCTTGCCTGACTTGCGATTCACGAAGTTCCACTTCATGCCAGCGGAAAAACCGGCTCCACCCCGGCCCCGCAGCCCGGAAGTCAGCACCTCCTTGCGAATCACCTCCTGCGGAGTAACAGCGCCGTTCTTGGTTTTCTTCGCCTTAAGCTTGAAAACCTTTTTCATGGTCTTGTAACCGCCGTGCTTTTGGTAACACTTGATATCGTTGGTGTACCCCGCCTCGTCGACGTGTCTCAAAACCAGTTTGTATTCGCTTGGCATCTGCTTTCGCCTTGACTCCTAACCCTAAATCAATCTTTATCCCGCGACGGCACTGCCGAATGGTGTAACGGTAGCACGAGTGACTCTGACTCACTTTGTCTAGGTTCGAATCCTAGTTCGGCAACCATCTTCATGCGTCGTATTTCTTCAGGATCTCCTCCGACTCCTCGTTGGAGACGGCTTCGTAAAAATCATTGTTGCACATCATCACCGGCCCCGTGCCGCAACTGGCCAAGCACTCGGCAAATTCCACACCGAATTTGCCATCTTTTGTCCTCTGCAGGCCGTGACCATTTTTATCCAAGCCAAGCTTGTCGCAGATGTGCCCGTGCAACTTGTGGCTCCCCGCCAAGGCACAGCTCAGCGTCCGGCAAACACGCACTACGGTCTTGCCGGGATCGTGCTCGCGTAACATTGGGTAAAAAGTAACCAACTCGTGGATGTTGATCGGCTTCAGCCCTAACTTCTCAGCAGCCCATACTTCAGCATCCTTGGAGATGTAGCCAAACTCTTCCTGGATAGCATGCAATACCATCAATGAAGCGCTTCGTTTTTCCGGATAGTTTTTAACCAGGCGATTCGCTTCTCTATCGATTGTCTTAGTTACCTTAAAACTCATCGATCGCATTCCCCCATCACGAAATCTAATGATCCAAGAATAGCGACGATATCGCTCATCATATGGCCGGGGAGCATGTGCTCCAATATAGATAAATTCACAAAAGATGGAGCTCTTATCTTCATCCTATAAGGAACACCACCCCCTTTGCTATTTATATAAAAACCTAATTCACCTTTTGGGTTTTCAGCTCCAAAGTATATTTCACCTACAGGGGCGTTTTGCCCCTGAGTAACTAGCATGAATTGGTGAATTAATTCCTCCATGCTAGACAAAACTTTTTGCTTATTAGGCAATACAATCTTGCCATCATCAATACTAATAGGGCCTGTTGGCAAGTTAGCTAGACATTGATCGAGGATACGGACACTCTGTCGCATCTCTTCCATTCTGATGAGATAACGATCGTAACAGTCACCTACTTCACCGTAGGGTATGTCAAAATCTAATTGGTCATAAACCAAGTAGGGTTGCGCCTTGCGAATATCATACTCAATATTACTGCCCCTCAAGTTTGGTCCTGATAAGCCAAAGTCAATTGCCTCTTCTTTTGAAATAATACCAACGTCCTTGGTTCGATCCAAAAAAATCTTATTTCTTGTCAGTAATTGGTCAGCTTCTGAAATAGCATGTAAAATTTCCTTATTAAACTTTGCGAGTTCATCAGTCCAACCTTCAGGCAAATCCCGAGACAACCCGCCAATTCGTGTATAACTTGTGGTAAGCCTAGCACCTGTTAGAGCCTCTATTAAATTATAAATTTTTTCCCGTTCATTGAAAGTATGAAGGAAAACAGTAAGAGCACCTACGTCCATAGCATATGCACCCAAGCCAAGCAAATGGGCTGATATTCTAGCGAGTTCACAACAAATAACTCTAATATACTGGCAACGCTCAGGCAATTTTGAATCTACACCTAATAATTTTTCAACAGCCAAAGCGTAAGCGACATTATTTGATAGTGGAGCCAAGTAATCCAACCTGTCGGTGTATGGTAAAAATTGAGAATATGTCATATTCTCAGCAATTTTCTCATCACCCCTGTGAAGGTAACCAACTTCAGGAACTGCCTTAACTATAATTTCTCCGTCAAGCTCAAGCGATAATCTCAGGACACCATGTGTAGCCGGATGCGATGGCCCCATGTTCAGTGTCATCTTTTCACCTTGAACATCTTGTAACTCATCCATGGCTTGCGCAGATCTCGCAATTGAATCACTTACCTGAATGTTCTGGTATTCTGCCATTCGTTTATTCTGTTTTACGCACTCTAGGTTCGCGAGCAGCAGCGTCTTCACCTCCGGCAAGAGTAACAAAAGGTCCACCCTCAAGAGGAATAGGATCCGTAAATGCAACATCTGGCATTTCACTTGGCTTACCCTCAAGTGGAAAATCTTTTCTTAATGGGTAATAAGGATAGCCTTCCCACATAAGTATACGACGTAAATCGGGATGACCTGTAAAACGAATACCCATCATATCGTAAGCCTCACGCTCGTGCCAATTGGCAGTTCTCCAAACAGTTGTAACTGTAGGAAATTCAGAATCTTCCTCGCTAACGCTTGTCTTTAAACGAAGGTGTTGAAGATGCCCATATCCATAAATGTGATAAACCGCAGTCCACCGTGGCGTATCATCATCATTATCAATAGTGCATAAATCTACAAGGTAATCGAATCCTAGCTCCTCTTTTGCATAACGACACACTTCAGAAATTTGAGAAGAATCGGAAACTTCCAATGTTAATTCACCACGAAATTCATGGATATCTGAAATGATGCCCTTGAATTTACGTTTGATTTTATTGGCAAGCTGCTTAGCCGTCATTCAAATCTTAAGATAAAATCAGCCCACGATCTCTGGCCGGTTTCTTGTCGGCGATATGAGGCTCTTTCGAAATTTTGTTTTGTAATTTCATCAAAGCCTCAAGAACAGCTTCAGGCCTAGGGGGACAGCCGCTTATGTAGACGTCAACAGGTAAAATACGATCTACACCTTGTAGGGTTGCGTAGCTTCGATACATGCCTCCACTTGATGCGCATGCCCCCATTGCGATAACCCATTTCGGCTCCGGCATCTGCTCATAAATTCTTCGCACCGCAAGTGCCATCTTATATGTCACGGTGCCAGCCACGATCATCACGTCTGATTGACGTGGAGAAAAACGCATCACCTCTGATCCAAATCTGGAAATATCAAAACGACTTGCCCCAACGGCCATCAATTCTATTCCACAACAAGCCAATCCCATCGGCATGGGCCAAAGCGAATTCTTTCGGAACCAACTAACTGCAGAGTCAAGGCGGGTGTGAACCACATTTCCCTCGATTTTTGAATTGTAACCTATCTCGGTTGCTTTCATCTCTCAATCAACCCCTCGCGGAAAAAGTACAGCCCTCGACGAAGGTGTCCAAGTGAATTTGTGAAAAATTTCACAAAGTCGCTTGGCCAAGCAAATTCCAAACGGCCTGCGCTTGGCCAAGCGCGGCGCTATGGCTGCTCCACAACCCGAAAAAAACGGGCTCCACTTCGAAAATCAAACTCAGGCTTTATACTCACCTTATCTCCCTTGGCTTCAATAACTTGAACTGTATCCCATTGGTTCAAATCAGTTGAAGTTTCCAAAATGTATGTTTTTTGCCGTTTCGAGCCTAAAAACACCTCAAATTCATTTTCTGTTACGTTAAAGTTTGCAATAATGTCTAATTTTGACCCTTTTTCAACGGTTACCGTTACTCGATTGCCCGGAATGAGGTGCGCTTGGCCAAAGAGCGCAAAACTCAAGTCGGAACTGGTACGGCTCGATTGATGCACCTCAGTCGCAATGACGTTTCGCCCCTCCGAAAATTGAGCGCCGTCGACCTCGAATGTCGCGAAGGCGGACTCGTTCACGATCGAACTGGTCGCCGTGGTGGTGTGCCTTGCGGTTCGTGAAAGGTTTTTGTCGCGGTATATTTCCTCGCCATTGAGGTAGATCGCAGCGGCATCGTCACGCAGTAGCTTGAATGTGACCTTTTCGATCAACGCCGTGTCCATCAGCTC